>JAYTKG010000577.1:0-4933 GCA_043730435.1 Acidimicrobiia bacterium
TACGACGGCGGGCTCAGGGACGTGGTTGCCCCTTTTCATGGCCGCCAGCCGCGATCTTCCGGAAGCGAGTTTCCTCCATCGACTACGATCATTTGTCCGGTGATGAACGATGCGTCGGGGGACGAGAGGAACGCAATGGCGGCTGCGACTTCTTCGGGCGTACCTGGTCGTCCGACAGGTGTGAGCTTGCCAGCCGAACTCTCCTGATCGGAGCTACTGCCGGTGGCAATCCATCCTGGAGCAACAGCGTTGCAGGTGATGCCGGCTCCGGCGACTTCCAAAGCGACGGCCTTGGTCAGCCCGATCATGCCGGCCTTGGCTGCGTGGTAGGCGGCATCGTCGGTGTAGGCCTGCACCGTGCCGCTGGTGGAGCTCACATTGACAATGCGGCCGTAGCGGCCATTGCGCATCGGGCCGAGTGCTGCGCGTGTGACGTTGAATGCAGTGGTGAGGTTCACCGTCAGACCATCGTGCCATTCCTGTGCCGTGATGTCCTCGGTAGCCGAGGTGACAGCAGGTTTACTCACGCTGGTCATGCCTGCGTTGTTGACCACGATGTCGAGCCGCTGATGTCGGCCGAGGATTTCAGCGACGAGCTGATCGACGTGATTGGCGCGCGTAAGGTCGATGACAGCACCCGTGGCTCGTACGCCAACGGTCAGTAGCTCTGCGGCCCGTTCACGGATTCGGCTCGTGGTAGACACCAAGACGACCGATGCGCCGAGCTGGCCCAATCGCTTTGCTGTGGCAAAGCCGATACCGCTGGCGCTGCCCGCACCGGTCACCAAGGCGACCTGGCCGGTCAACACGAGTTCTTCAGACATCCAGTAACTCTTGCACGGCGCTGCGGAACACCTCACTATGGACCTCAACATCTGCGCTGGTGTGCGTAGGCGACATCAAGGCCATATTGTGGAATGGCGTGAGTAGAACACCACGATTGAGGGCGTAAAGGTGCATAAATGCGTCCAACTCGTCATCGACGGCCAACGCCGCCGCCCGCCCGGATCGCGGCGGAGGACAGAACCAGTACTCGGCTCGGGCGCCCAACTGTTGTACACACCACGGCAGTTCGTACGTGTCAACCGTCACTTGTACGCCCTCGGTCCAGGTAGTTGCAAGTGGAATCATTCGTTCGAAGTCATCGGCTCGCAGGGTGGATGACAGGGTGGCTCTAACCGCCGCCGTTGCGAGGGCGTTGCCCGTCAAGGTGCCGCCGATACCAGAGACGTCGATGGACGAATCACGAATGAGCGGCGCCAACATCGACCCGACTTCAGCCGTCATACCGTAGGCAGCTGCAGGCATGCCTCCACCGATCGTTTTACCGATCACGATGAAGTCGGGCCGGAGACCCCACGCCGATGTTGCGCCGCCTTCGCCGGCGCAAATGGTGTGTGTTTCGTCGATCACGAGAAGCGTGCCGTACTTCGTGCAGAGGAACCGCATCCCCTCGTGGAAGCCCGGGTCGGGGAGCACGATGCCGATGTTGGTGAGCGCCGGCTCGGCTAACACGCACGCCACATCGCCGAGGGCGAGCGCGGCTTCGAGCGCCTCAAGATCATTAAACGGGACCACCCGGGTTGTGGCCGACGGATCGCACATGGGGGAGATGTTGCCCGGTCGAGCGACGACATCGCCGTCGTCGTTCAGCGTGGCCAGCGCCTCGTCGACGGCACCGTGGTAACACCAGTCGAAGACCAGTACCTTGGGTCGGTTGGTGAGGCGGCGAGCGAAACGCAGAACGAAACGATTGGCATCGGTGGCGGTCATTGCCATCTGCCACAGTGGCAAGCCAAAGCGGCGGGCCAGTTCGCCAGCCACCCACGGAGCATCGTCGGAGGGCATCATGGTGGTGATGCCGCGTTGGGCCTGGCGATAGAGGGCCTCGGCGACAGCCGGAAGGCCGTGACCGGCCATTGCGCCGGTGTCGCCAAGGCAGAAGTCGACGTACTCAATGCCGTCCACGTCGGTGACGCGGGCGCCGTTCGCCTCGGCGAAGAACAGCGGGAATGAACCGGGCAACCGAGTCATCCATGCCATAGGCACACCGCCGAGCAGATTGCGGTTGGCCCTCTCGGCTCGGCCGGCCGACTGCGGATGCAGTTCCTCGAACAACCGCTCTTCCCGCTGGCGCAAGAGAGCCAGGCGGGCGCGATTGATGGTGTCCATGGTGACAAGAATCGCTCTCTTGCAGGCAGTCTGTCAATCGATTCAATTGCAGAAATTGGTGCGGACACTAGTTTCGATTGTCAGGAATGCCACCCGCACCAGGTCGGTTGGCCCTCCCGGTATCGTCAGTTCGATACGGAAGGACAATTCCCGATGAATCCACTTTCACAGGCCTCGGCGCAGGTCGGCAGAGTCGCCCTCCAGGCCGTTGATTACGTCGTTCAAAACAGGCTCCAGGACGCTGAGGCGCTCGTCAAGCGGGCGCGAGCGGCCAACCCTGGCGCTCCTCACGGCAAGATCGCCGATGTTGTGGTGAAGCGCGTGGCAAAGGAGATGGCAGGCCTGGGTGCCATGAGCGGAGCCGTGGCGGCGGCGCCGGTGGTGGGCACTATGGCCTCTCTGGCCACCAGCGTTGCCGACGTCGGCATTGCGTTCGCCCGCATCGCCACCATGGTGATGGCGGTCGGTATCGCTTTCGGGCACGACCTGTCCGACTTCGAGACGCGAAAGCAGTGGGTCTACAACGTACTGAGTGGATCAGGCGGCGAGATGACGGCCAAGGAACGTAAGGCCGGCGACATGAAGAAGAACCTGGGCCAGCAGGCTCTCGGTCAAAAGACAGCGGGCACCGCAGCAATCGGACGTGTGAACGAAATGGTCGGCACCCGCGTGGCCGCTCGTCTGATCGAGAAGGAAACAATGGTGCGGGTAGCCACGTTGATCCCGCTTGGCATCGGCGCTGGTGTGGGCGCAGTGGGGAACCGGGCGATGGTGAACTCTGTTGGCCGCCACGCCAAGAAGTACTTCGACACCTGGCCCAAGGCCGACCACGTCACGGGCGTGTCGGCACTGAACCGCTAGGCCGCAGGCGGTAGGTGCTCGCAGCCTTCGATGTGGTCGTTCACCATGCCGCTCGACTGCATGAACGCGTACATGGTGGTAGGGCCGACGAAACGGAAGCCACGCTTCAGCAGCGCCTTCGACATGGCTTTCGACTCGGGCGTTGCGGCCTGAATCTCATCCGTCAGGCCGAGCAGTGGCTTGCGGTCGACGGGAGCGAACGACCAGACGAACTCGTCGAGCGACTCGCCCGCATCGAGCATCTTCTCGGCCGTCTGCGCGTTGGTGATAGCAGCTTCGATCTTGGCGCGGTTACGCACGATGCCGGCATTGCCCATCAATCGTTCGATGTCTTTCGGCGTGAAGCGGGCCACCTTCGGAATGTCGAAGTTGGCGAACGCGGCGCGGAAGTTTTCTCGCTTCCGTAGGATGGTGATCCACGAGAGCCCGGCTTGCATGCCTTCAAGCGAGATCTTTTCAAAGATCTTGTTTTCGCCGTGGAGCGCGTGGCCCCATTCGGTGTCGTGGTAGCGCTGATACAACTCATCATCGCCGCACCACCAACAACGGGTGCGACCATCGGCTCCGACATGAAGGCTTCCGAACATCGCCCTATCCTGCCAGGCCCGATTCGCGAAGCGTCACGTTCCAACGGCCTCCATACGGGCCGGGCAAGAGTTTGGTGACGCCGTGGAAGGCCAAGCGGCTTTCTCCGCCGAACACGACGAGGTCGCCCGAACGTAGTTCGATATCGGTCCAGGGTTTGCTGCGGTTGTCGCTGTTACCGAAGCGGAAGCTGCACGGATCACCGATGCTGAATGACACGACGGGCGCGAGAGAGCGCTCGTCTTTGTCCTGGTGAAGGCCCATTTTGGCCGTCGGTGAATACCAGTTGATCAGGGCCACATCCGGGTCGTAGGTCGCGAGTCCGCAGGCATCTGTGACGGCTCGCCGACCCAAATCTTCGAGCCACGCAGGAAACGGTTTGACCGGTGACTGGTCGGTGTCTTCGCAGATACGCGTGTATCGATAGGGGAGCCAGTGCCAACCGAGACACATTGTCTGCACCGACATTTCCCCGTTTCGAACCTTGACGTGTCGTAACCCGCCGGGCGGTTCTCCCCACTCGACACAGGCGGCAGCGAGAGTCGTTTGCTCGGCAGCATCGAGCCAGTCGGGAAGATGATGAGCCCCTGGCGCGAGCTCGGTTCGTAGGCGGGAGAAGAGCTGCTCCATGGCCAGCCCATGCTGTCACGAGTAGTGCTCTATGGTCGGGGTCGTGACACCAGCGCGGGACACCGAAGCGATCGCCGAACTCACTGCAGGCCTCGCCAAGAAGCGGGTGTTCCAACCGTTTCGAACCGCGCTGTATACGCCCGACGAGTTGTACGACCGGTTCGATCCGGCCCGGCCCGAGACGTATTGGGACTGCACCGATTGGCGCACCTTTGTCAGCTACGTGGCCGTCGACCATGACCGTCACCCAATTCTGCCGAGGCAGTACGTGCCGGCTGGTCTCGACGAACATTTGGCGCGGCGGTTGCATGACCATTTCATCGTCAAGGAACTGAACGACTTCCTCGCCACCTGTACGCCGCCGACCAAGCGAGGTGTGGTTGCGATGATGGGCGGTCACGATGTGCCCCGTGGGCGCGGTTTATATCTGACCGTGGCTCGGTTGGCTCGTGACCTCACCCGCGATGGCTTCCTCCTGGCCACCGGTGGCGGTCCGGGTCTGATGGAAGCGACCAACCTCGGCGCGTGGCTCGCAACGGCATCCGACGAGCGATTTGAAGCAGCCATCGATCAACTCGCGGTCGCACCGCTTTCGACCGATGCCGACTGGCTGAGCGTCGCGTGGCGGGTGCGAGCAGAAACAACGCCGACCGACCAAGGGGCCTGCGCCAGTCTCGGCGTGCCA
>JAYTKG010000578.1:0-9105 GCA_043730435.1 Acidimicrobiia bacterium
CCAGGCCCGGCCACTCGATGCTCCTGTCGGCCAGCTGCGGTCGGCCCCGGACCCTGTCGACACCGCCGTCCGCCGGTACTACGCCGTGGCGAAGCTCGACCCCGAGCGAGCCCAGCGCGACTTCGCCAAGATCGCCACCGAGATCATCACCAACCTCGCCGGCCAACTCGGCACCGACCTCGACGTCACCGTCGAGATCCAAGCCCGCCACGCCGACGGCTTCACCGAATCGGTCGTTCGCACCGTCAGCGAAAACGCCCGCACCCTCAAGATCGACACCTCGTCGTTCGAGCGGGAGTAGCCATGTACGGCGGCTCGGCGGGCAAAGCCCAAGACCGCAAAGCGGGCGCTATTCGGAGGGACCCTCAGACGGTTCGTCGAGTGGTGGACTGGAGCACCACTTTGGCTCAACAAGCGCTGACCGCCGGGACTTGGACGAACTCACGTGAAGTAGCATCACGACGTCTCTCAGCACGCGATCTGAGCGACCGGCGGGGGCTAGGTTGCGAAGGAGATCAAGATGGTAACTGAGGAGTTGGCGGTCGCTTTGCGGCCATTCTTTGAGGACTGGAGAGGACCCGAGGGCTACAAGATCGAGGAGCTTTTTGCGCGCCTTGACGTTGACCATCTTGACCCTGACGGCGATTCGGATCGAAGGCATTCGAAAGCCACTCGTGTTGAACGCGTGCTCGTGCGCGCCGTGGCAGAAAGCCCACCAATCGCCTGGACCGTGTTCGGTGGTCTTGTCGAACTCATTCGCTCTCAGGGCGGGTTTCGACGTTCCTCGGAGCACTATCCGGGTCAGCAAGCAGTCGCTACGGTCGGCGCGGTCCTCGGCCGCCAGGGATACGAGATCGACGATGAAGGAATTCTCCGAGCCACGGTCTTCGATCGGTTCGATGAAACCGAGACCGCAGCAGGGATTCGCTCTGTGGTCGCACGGGCCCGCAAGGGCAGCGAAGATCCGCCCCTTGTCATTGCGTCAGCGAAAGAGGTCGTCGAGGCATCCGCTCGCTACGTGATTCAGGCATTCGGCGACAGCTACTCGCCGAAAGACAGCTTCGCTAAAACGCTTGGGCTTGCATTTGAGAAGCTCGCGTTCTCGACAGCCCGGTTCGATCGAAAGACCGAGCAGTACGAGCTTTCGGGGGACGAATGGCACCGTGTCACGCAGGCGCTCTACGTGCTGGGTTGCGAGGTGAGCAGGTTCCGCAACGAATACGGGCTTGGACATGGTCGCCCTGAGGAAACCATGGTCACGTCGACGCAGGCCGATCTCGCCGCAGAATGCGCTGGTGCAATCGCTACGGTCCTGCTCAACACTTTGGAACGAGCGCTGCCATGATGCGCAAATGACATCCACCTGGGCACCACCAGCTGGGCCTGCGGCCGGCGTAGCTGACACTCCCGGCGTTCAGCTCGATCGCGGCACGATTGTCCGTGCTGCGATCGAGAAGTGGTCGAACCAGCTGATCGACCGGTCTGGAAAGAATCGGCTGCTGTATTGCAAGACCCCCTCCCGAGCGGTGTTAGAGCTTCCGACGGGTTCTGTTGCGATCGACCAGTTGTTGGCTGGTAATCGGGTGCGGCTCTCGACGGCCTTCCTCGGGGAGGACACCCAGCTTCGAAATGCTTGTCGGCAGGCGGAGTACATCGCGAAGAACGCCGCCACCGCCTTCGAGGAACTCGGATTCTCCACGCTCTACCTCGGACTCCACGCTGTTAGTTGGCCTGCGCAGGTCGATCGATCGAAGCCCAGCGCACCTTTGTTCCTCTGTCCTCTCGAAATCGAGAAGAAGGCCAACGGTGCGGACTTTGAGCTCGGAATCTCTGCAGAGTGGGAGGTGAACGATGCCCTCCTGCTGGTACTGGAAACGACTTTTCAGATGAAGCTCAACCCGGAACCGTTGATAGCCGCACTTGCGGTCCAGCCGACGCGGTCAGTGGCACTCGATCTTGGCCGAGCTGCGCTGCGGGATCTTCCGGCCTTCACGGTCCAAGACAAAGTGGTGGTGTCAAACTTTGCCTACCACGATCTGCCGATCGTCCAAGATTTGAGGCTTGGGAACGTCGCCTACGCAGAGAGCGACCTCGTTTCCGCGCTCGCTGGTGTGCCGGCCGCCAAGAGTTCGGTTTGGGCGCGCAACGAGGTCGCAGATCAGATCTCCGGTCGGCCGACCTCACCCACCGCCGGGCATGGGCCTGCTGCATTTCTGGTGCACGACGCTGACGCTTCGCAGGAGGCTGCAGTTCGGCTGGCGCTTGCTGGCCGCGATTTGGTAATTGAGGGCCCGCCTGGAACGGGCAAATCGCAGACGATCGCGAACGTCATCGCTAGCCTGATCGGCAATCACAAGTCGGTGCTCTTTGTTGCCGAGAAGCGAGCAGCCATTGACGCAGTGGCTCGTTATCTTGGCACCGCGGGCATCGAGGATCTTCTTTTTGATCTTCATGCGGGGGTGGAGTCGCCGAAGCGAATCGCTACGGCCGTTAAACAGGCTCTCGATCAGGTCGGCAACGTGGCTGCTCCGAACTTCGCACCTTTGGATGGTCGAGTCGAGCAGCGGCGAATCCAGCTCGATACGCGGTGTCAGGCGCTCCATGACACCAAGCAGCCATGGAACACCACGCTGTGGTCGGCGCTCAATGTGCTTTACTCGATGCCCAAGGGCGCGCGCATCGATGGCGCCCCGATTCCGCAAGCGCACGAGTCTTCGCTTGCTCTCGAACTGCTGCCGGATGTAGACGAGGCAATGCGGACTTTCGTCGAACTCGGCGGTGCCCTGCTGGTCCGGGGCGAAAGCCCTTGGGCCGCGGCCCACGCTGCGCGCACTGTCGCTTCGGCATCGAGGGTCGAACATGTTCGCGGGATTCTGCAACAGCTTGTAAGCGAAGGTATCCCGAACTTTCGTCTTGCCATTGCGCAGTTGGTGAGTCAATCGGGCGTGGTGCCACCTGAAGAACTCGAGGGCTGGGGCGATGTGTTCGCTCTTCTCGGTGCCGTGCGTGAAGACTTGACAACGTTCGACACCAAGGTCTTCGATGCCGACCTGGAGCGCTTACTCGCCTCATACACCCCGATAACTCGTGGGCTACTCATCCGAGCGACGAGTTCATTGACGTCGTCCGAGTATCGTGCCGCACGTCGTGAGATCGCTGCCCTCGTCCACGGTTCCTCGACCTCGCCTTCGGCAGAGCTGCATCACAAGTTGGCGCACGCGAACGCAAGTAAGAAAGAGTGGATGCGTCGTTCCCAAGCGTCAAGGCCGTCCGTACCAGAAAGTGCTATCGTCGCCTGTCGCGGCTGGCACGACCACCTTTTGGGTCAAATTCGAGAACTGCAGTCGATTGTTGGACCCGGGCACGTATCTGCGCGAACCTTGGAGAAGCTTTCTGATGAGACTGCTGCCTTGTTGGGGGACGATCTGCTAGATCGGCTGCCCGCGCT
Organism: Acidimicrobiia bacterium; assembly: GCA_043730435.1. Lineage (GTDB taxonomy): Bacteria > Actinomycetota > Acidimicrobiia > Acidimicrobiales > Ilumatobacteraceae > JANMCE01. Next base: position 3,449 of record JAYTKG010000578.1, read on the forward strand.
CGGAGCAAATGATGATCTGTTGCAGCGCAGCGGCTTCGGTCCGCTCTTGGCGGCGGTCAGCGCAGATCGTGTTGACGCCACGAACGCTGGCATGGCGGTTCGGTGGACCTGGAACCGGATGGTCGTCCGCCGACTCCTAGCTCAATCTGAGATTTCCGGTGCGACACGCGAGACACTGGACCGAGCTGTCGCCGAGTTTGTGTCCCACGATTCTGATTCGGTTCGGTCCGCACCCCTACGGGTCCGTCGACAGTGGGCGGAACATGTTCACGCGACGCGCCAACGGCTGCCCCATCAGGTTGACCTCCTTCAGCAGATGGCCCTTGGAAAGGGTGGGCTCAAGTCATCATCGATTCGCAAGTTACTCACGGAAGCTCCCGATCTCCTGTTGGCTCTTCGACCGTGCTGGACGATGAGTCCCCTCATCGTGTCGAAACTGCTGCCGCAGATCGCCGGCTTGTTTGACGTCGTAGTCTTTGACGAGGCCTCCCAGGTGAAGCCGGTCCACGCGCTCCCTGCGTTGATGAGAGCCAAGCGCGCGGTCGTCTGTGGCGATGACAAACAGCTACCACCAACCCAATTCTTCGATCTCCTTGGCGACGACGAGCCATTGACTGACGACGAAGAAGTCGCTGGCGCGGCTGTGACCACGATGGAGTCGGTCCTTGATGCCGTGTCCGCAGCGGTCTCTACCCGTGCCAGTCTCCGCTGGCACTACCGCAGTCGCGACGATCGGTTGATCGCATTTTGCAATTCACGGCGAGACCTTTACGACGGCAAGCTCGTCACGTTTCCGGGAGCGCGGCTCGAATCGCCGCTACGCCATATCCTGGTCAGCGAGAGCACCACGGACCGAACAACATCTCCTCGGGCGGAGGTCGATCGGATCGTCGCTCTGGTTCAGGATCACGCCCACCGAACGCCGGAACGAAGCCTGGGAGTGATCACGTTCGGCATCAAGCATGCCGAACGAATCGAGGCCGCTCTTCGAGACACTGGTGTCACGGACGAAGCGCTCGATTCGTTTCTCGAAGCGGACACCGATGAGCCCTTCTTCGTCAAGAGTATCGAGCGTGTTCAAGGGGACGAGCGCGACGACATCATCATTTCAGTCGGCTTGGGGCACAACACGGACGGACGACTGCATAATCGGCTCGGTGTGATCAACCAGGAAGGTGGAATCAGACGGCTGAACGTCGCTTTCACAAGAGCGAAGTCCGACCTCACCCTCGTGACATCCTTCACGGGTGCGGAGATCGCAGGCGCTAGTTTCTCTAGCGATGGAGCGATGATGCTGGCGGCCTTCGTTCGATATGCAGCTTCTGGGGGTACTGAACTTGTCGGTCCAACAGCAGTTCCGATATTGAATGCGTTCGAAAGTGACATCGGCAGTGTGTTGGACAAGGCGGGCGTACCCTACCGAGCACAATGGGGTGCTTCGGGATTTAGCATCGATTTTGCCCTTGAGCACCGTAGCCAACCGGGACGGTTTGTCCTCGCGGTCGAGTGCGACGGGCGTGCTTACCATTCCAGCAAGTCGGCTCGCGATCGCGATCGACTTCGCCAGCAGCACCTTGAGCGCCTTGGCTGGCGCTTTCATCGGATCTGGTCGACAGAGTGGTTTAAAGCCCGCGCGAACGAGGCCTCAGCGCTGCTCGCCGCGTACGAAGCCGCAGTGCGACGCGCTGACCTCGAACACGTCGAAGTAGCTGCCACTGCGCCGACGACCTCGGACGACTTTGCTGAATCGGCACGGGTGACGAGGGGAGCTCGACCGAATGTCCCGATGCGAGCGAAGATCGATGACTATCGTTTGGATGAGATTGTCCAGATTGTGCGCTGGGTCCAAAGCGACACGCGCCTTCGGTCCCGCGAGCAACTCGTTCGCGACGTCATGCCCGAACTCGGCTTCAGTCGGCTCGGTCCCCGGATCAGAGCAGCGATCGAGGCCGCCGTCGACAGCGCTGGTGTAAAAAGGGCCTGAACACGGCGGTTGATCGGGCGCTTGTGACAATTTGATCGTGGTGGACACGGGTAGGTCATCTCGTCGAGTCGGCTCGTCAGCGGCTCGACAGGAATGGTCGGACTGAGTCGGCTGGAGCGATAGACATTCACCGCCGGGAAGGCGCACTCGACGTCAACCGTGGTCAATCAGACAATCGCGCACCGCGGTGATGCCGTGTATGTAACGAGCGAAGCCTCTCGGGTGAGAGTCAAGGGGAGACGACGGCGAAAGGGGATCTGGGCATGACGGAACACCGCACGATCGGGCTTCTCGATGTCGAGGAAATCGCTTCCCGACTCGGCGTATCAGTCCGGTACGTTCGTCGCCTGGTTGCCGAACGCCGGATTGCCTACGTCAAGGTTGGCCACCTCCTACGTTTCGAGCCCGACGATATCGATCGCTGGATCGACGAGAACCGAATTCGCCTGCTACGACCTGGCCGCGAGCGGTCCTGACAACAGGAGTCGGTGGCCAGTGGGCGACAGCGCTTGGCATCAACCGAAACTGAGAACGCCGACTTGATTTGGCGGGATCCAGGCGCGCTACGCGTCAAAAGAGCAAAATCAGACGGGCGTGCTCACCCGAAACCGACGCTGGACGGATAGTCCACGGTGCGTGGCACGCCGACGTTCGCCCACGTACGTGGCTTCGCCAAAGGGAGGAGCTTCCTTGTCGCTCCACAGACATCCACCCAGCTCCCAATGGACAGCGTTTCTACCGGACACCTTGTGCAGCAACCCACGGTGTCCGCGGCAATTTGGTGCCCGTCTGAAACCAGATGGCGAACGTGATTGAACGCGTCGAGCCCGAAGTCGGAGCGCACGAGATGCCATGTGCCCTCCTGCCGATCTTCGGGCAGCCCAAGCAGGATGGCGGGCGAGTGCGGCAGGTACACGACGCCGGGAAGGTGGCGCACAGCGAACACGCGGTCAACAGTCGTGCATCGATCTCGCGAGTCATCGCAGTCACCGAGGAACGCACGTAAACCGTCCCGATCGCCGGGCCCCCACAAAAGGTCTGTCGTGTAGGTCGTCAGCTCATACCGAACGTCGAAGTCGAGTAGTTGCCCGTCGTTCAATGAGCCAAGCACGACGAGGAAGGTGCAGCCGTCCAGGCCGGGGTCTGGCATCATGGCAACAGCGGGCAACATGATTGACGCTGCTCCTCGACCACCGTCCGACGACCCGGTCCATGCAAGCACGATCTGCTCCCTATCCTGACCATCGGAATACAGCCGTCCTCCTGGTGTCGGCACGCCCCACAACTTGTTGATGACTTCCGCAAGATCGTGAATCGCACGAACAGAGTCCACCGGCGAAACCAGTTCATAGCCAGCACCGTGGGCGAACCGGTTCCGAATCTGCTCGAACATCTGACCCTCTGCTGGCCGGTTGCGCTGTCCATCCAAGAGTCCGACCAGACGAGCCCATCGGAGCAGCGGACCCAGTGTGAGCGGCACGGACATCGCCGACAAGCCTTGGCCTGGCTGGAGCTTCCAAGCTCTGCCAAGCTCTCGACACTTTTGGTTCAGATCTTCGAAGCTGGACGACGAAAACTGTTGTTGTGAACCGCGCTTGACGTGGGTGAGGGTGACCCCGGACTTATAGAACTGGATGAAGCGTTCCCGCAGTGCCTGCTCGAGGACAATCCATCGCATGCCGGACACGATGGAGAAGGCGTCATAGAAGATCACACCGTGCGAGTGGATGGTGCGCAGCCGGTCGAAACTCATCCGAACGCCGTCGGGCACCTGCTCGTGAAGATCGACGGAAGCGATCGCTTGCTGCTGGAAGGTTGCGGCGGCTTGCGGGCTCATCTGACCATCGAGGAACAGGCCGAGCGGCGTGAAGTGAAGCGTTCGAGGATCGGCAGCAACGAGTTCCTCGTACGGTTGAACATTCACGTATCGCATCGTAGGCGGGGCAACCGCCACGATCCGATCAGATGACATCTGACTGCGTTGCACAATCAGAACCGGCACATTCATGATCATGCTCATCGGCTCCACAATCGAGAAACCAGCGTGACCGTGCGACGGAGTTGTCGATCTGAGCAGACCCAGGAAATCTGAAGGTCATGGAGATCGCCGGCAAACGTAAACGAGCGCGCCACGATGAATCCTCGACTTTGGATTCTATTGCGCCACCATGCGCCACGCCGCGACAAACAGGCTGGCCAGCGCAAGTTCCCTCAGGTCCCAATGCGCCACAATGCGCCAAAAGCCATTCCGTTGGGCTTTACGACACGCCGGTTCCATCGAGGAAACGCTCGATCTTGGCGTTGCCAACCACGTCCTCGTCGTCAAGCGCGCCGACGTAGGTCTTCACGAGGGTGTCGACGCTGTGGCCCAATCGCTTGGCCGTCTCGCCGAGCGGGAGCCCGCTTCGCAACCACGTCGTCGCCGCAGCATGGCGGCAGTCGTAGACTCGAAGCGGCGGATGGCCGATCGACGCCAGCGCACGGTGCCACGCCCGAACCCAGTTCGACTGGTTCGGCCTCGATCCCGACGGTGTCCGAAAGAGGAGTTGGTCGTCGGTGACGAGCTGTCGTTCATCAATCCACGCGCTCATGATGTCGACGAGCACCGGGCGGGATCGGCACGACTCGCGGCCCGGTCTTCGGTTCCCCCGGCTCATCGAACGAGATGTCCGCCTCGGTGACATGCAACCGACCCCAACCGTCGCGTGGCAAATCGAGCGAACCGACCCTCAGCATCACCACCTCGGACGGCCGAAGGCCGGCGTAGTACGCGACGGCGGTCATGACGCGGTAGTTCGCGCTGCCCGGCTGATGGGTCGTGAGCGCCTCGATCGCGCGCGCCATCGTCGCCGGATCGGGTAGCCGGCGCAGGTCAACTGACCGCCGAAGTCGAGCAACCTTGCGGCGCGCCCGCGTCCTCGACCGCGGTGGCCACGGGTCGCCAGCGAGCAGCCCATCGTGCACGGCGGCCATCACACAGGCACGCGCCACGATACGCGTGCGGTTCGCCGTCGTCGCCGCAAGCGGCTTGCCGTCGAGCCTCAGGCCGAGCCCGCGATCGATCCGCCCGACCGTCTCACGATCAAGCGCCGGGAGGGCCAACGAGTGCTTGTCGAGCCACGCCTCCCAGCGGGCATCGGCTGCCTCGCCGTGAGGCGGAAGCGCCGCCGTCAGGTAGCGGCGAAGCTGTTCGTCCGCCTTGTTCGTCAGCTTCGGCGCGTCGACTGCGAGCACCACCAACTTCGCCAGACTCTCAACAGCCGACTTGCGAGTACGTGGCTGCCACTCCGTCCACTGTTCGCCGAGCCACCGGCGAGCCCACTCGTACACCGTCAGCGGAATGTCCGGCTCGTCGAACGCTGGCTCGGGGATGGCGATCGGTGCCGCACTCCACGACTCGGGTTCACCGGTCGTGAGATCGAAGCGCTCGTCCTCGCGTGCGGCTTGCAGCAGCAGCGAGAGGTAGCGGTCAGCCTCGGCCTTGGTGCGGAACGACTTGCTCTTGCGCAGGCCGTCGATTGTCCAGCGGGCGATCCACGGGCGCTTCACCCGGGAGTCCGTTCGGCGATCTTGGGCACCGTGAACTCGTAGGTCGTGCACTGGTCTGGTCATCGGAATCCTCCGCTACTTCTCCCACCCCTGTGAGGGGTGATTCGTTACGAATCGGGGGAGG
>JAYTKG010000579.1:0-4607 GCA_043730435.1 Acidimicrobiia bacterium
GCGGTCGCGGCTTTCTTTGCAATGAGGCCAACACCATGCCGGGCTTCACACCAATCTCCATGTACCCGAAGATGTGGCAGGCCAGCGGACTCAGCTACACCGACCTCATCGACGAGTTGGTCGGCCTGGCCCTCGCCCGTCACGCCAACCGCCGCCGGGCCACTCAGTTATAAGAGACTGCTGAGTAATCCGTTCTTTCTGATGGGTGAGGCGGGGCGACCGCGGGTTGCTGGCCGGGGGTTTTGGTTTGGGCTCATCAGGGTGAACGACAAGTCACAGTTCACATTCAGGAGCATGGCTGGTGAGTTCAGACTGAAAACCAATGCAATCGCAACGCGCGCTAGGCGATGACGGCGGCGCGGACGAAGGCGAACAGTTCGCGTCGTAGGCGGCGCAGGCCGGCGGGGGTGGCGGGAACGCCGAAAGCGCGTTGGGCCTGGAGGTCGGTGGCGACGCCGAGGATGGTTGAGTAGAGGAAGGACAGCATCAGCCGGGGGTCACCTTCGCGGATGACCTTGGCTTGCATGAGCAGATCCACGCTGCGGACGGCTCGGTCGATGAGAGGTTGAAGCCGACTCGACAGCTCCGTGGCGGTCGTCGGCCCCAGTCGCTCAACCTCACGCAGGAGACCAAGCAATTGTGGTCGTCGAACGGCGTAACGGAACACGGCTCGCATGACGGATTCGATCCGGTCAACGCCAATCTCACCCGACGCGAGCGCGGCTTCAAACACACCGGCAAGTTCGATAGCACCTCGTTCCAGCACGGCATCGAGCAGGGCTTCTTTCGACGCAAACCAATAGAGAATGGTCTGCTTTCGCACGCCGAGTTCCACCGCAATCGTGTCCAGCGCCGTGGCCTCATACCCGCGGGTGCCGAACCCGAGCAGCGCAGCATCAAGGATGCGATCACGGGTTGTCGCTTCTGCCACAGAATGGGATCGTATCGGCATTGTGCATGGGGTACTTACCAAATGGTAGACAGTGTGCCGTGATTGCTGAGTCGCTGGCCGGTAAACGCATAGCCGTAACGGGATCAACGGGGTTCTTGGGCACCGCTCTCGTAGAACGGCTCATGCGCTGTGTGCCCGATTGCGAGCTGGTGCTGCTCGTTCGTGCGGGAAAGCGCACGAGCGCGGCGGTTCGCGTCCAGAAGGAGTTATTGAAGAACGACGCCTTCGATCGCCTCCGTGAAATGCACGGTGGAGCAAAAGGATTCGAGGAACACGCGTCCGGCCGCATTCAGGTGATCACCGGTGACGTTTCCACCGACGGGCTCGGCCTCAACGAGGCAGACCGAGCGATTCTTGCCAGCTGTGACACCATGATCCACTCGGCCGCCACCGTCAGTTTTGACTCACCCCTCGACAGCGCGGTTGAGGTGAACCTGCTCGGGCCCGTTCGCATCGTCCAGACCCTGCAGTCGCTAAATGTCACGCCCCACCTAATTGCAATTTCAACGTGTTATGTGGCGGGCAACCGTCGCGGTAACGCTCCGGAGGCGCTCGTATCCGACGGCCCGTTTGATCTGGGGCTCGACTGGCGCAAAGAAGTCGCAGCGTCTCGTCGACTCCGATCAGACACCGATGCCACAAGTCGTACCACCAGTAAGCTGGAGGACTTTCGTGCTGACGCTCGGCGAGAACTTGGGGCCGCTGGCGCTCCGGCCCTGGCGGCCAAGACCGAGCAATTCCGCACCCGCTGGGTTGATGCGCAGATGGTTGAGGCTGGCATCTCCCGCGCCAACAGTGTGGCCTGGCCCGACGCATACGCATACACCAAGGCGTTGGGCGAGCAGGCGCTGACCGAGTCGAAAGGCAACGTGCCCGTCTCCATCGTGCGGCCGTCCATCATCGAGTCGGCCTTCCTTGAGCCGTCGCCCGGTTGGATCCGCGGCTTCCGCATGGCCGAACCAGTCATCCTCAGTTACGCCCGCGGCCTGCTGAAAGAGTTCCCCGGCGTGCCGGAAGGAACCATCGACGTCATCCCCGTCGACATGGTTGTTGCCGCGGCAATCTGCGTTGCCGCCATGGGGCCGGAAAAAGCACCGGCCATTAGCCAGGTGGCATCAGGTTCGGCCAACCCGCTGAAGTACCGCGTTCTGGTTGACAACGTGCGGGACTGGTTTACCAAGCACCCGATCTACGACAATCTCGGCCAACCCATCCAAGTTCCCGAATGGAGCTTTCCGGGTCGTGGCGCCGTACAGACACAGTTAGAACGAGCCGAGAAGTTCCTGAACGTCAGTGAAAAGGTGCTGCACGCGCTCCCCCTTCGCGGCACCCAGGCCAAGTGGTCCGCCACTGTCGAGGAGAAGAAAACCGAGATCGAGCGGGCCAAGACCTACGTGGAGCTCTACGGCGCGTACGCCGAGTGCGAGGCCATCTACTCAGTTGACAACCTGCTTGGTATGTGGGACCAACTCGACGGCAACGATCGAGCGACATTCGGTTTTGACCCGCGCGTCATCGAGTGGCCTCGCTACGTGCAAGAAGTTCATCTTCCGTCGGTCGTGCTGCATGGTCGGGTGAAGACCACACCCGGTAAGGCCAAGACCGAAGACCGTTTCACCCGCGTGCGGGCGCAGGTGCTTTCGCCCGAACGCCACGTTGCAGCGTTCGATCTGGAGAACACCCTGATTGCATCCAACGTGGTTGAGAGCTATTCGTGGCTCGCCACCCGCCGCCTTCCTGCCGATGACCGACTTCGCTTCGTGGCCAAGACTCTGTTGGAGGCGCCATCGTTGCTGGCGCTCGACCGCAAGGATCGCGGTGACTTCCTCCGCTCGTTCTATCGGCGCTACGAAGATGCTCCGGTAGAGCAAATGGATGAAGACGCTCGCGAGTTGCTGACGCAGCTCATCGTCACCAAGAGTTTCCCCGAAGGCATCCGCCGGGTGCGTGAGCATCGGGCGCTGGGTCATCGCACCATCCTGATCACCGGTGCGTTGAGCTTTGTGGTGGAGCCGTTGCGACCATTGTTTGATGAGATCGTTTCGGTGAATCTGTCAAAGACATCGCACGGCACGTACACCGGCGAAATGACCGACGTGCCTCCCACCGGCGAGACCCGAGCGCAGATTCTGAGCGACTACTGCAAGGCCAACGGCTTCCGCCTGGACGAATCCATTGCGTACGCCGACTCTTCCAGCGATCTGCCCATGCTGGAATGCGTGGGCTTTCCGGTCGCGGTCAACCCCGAGACACGCTTGGCCGCACTGGCCCGCAAGCGCGGCTGGCTGGTGGAGAATTGGGAGAAGTCCCCGGGTGGCCCGCGTCCGGTGCTGCCTATTGGCCGTCGCCACTCTGCCGCCGCCGATCACATCAGCGAACCCATCCTCAACCGCATCACCCGCCGCGTGATGGAGGGCAAAAAGTGAAGGCGCTGCTGTTTGAACGGAAGCCCGCTCGCTATGTTGCCTCTGCGTTGGCTGCAGCGGTGCGGCCCGGACGGGGCGGCGCGCACGGGCCGCTGAGCTTGAGCGATATCGACCCGCACGAGCTGCCCGGTCCTGACTGGGTGCGGATTCGGCCTCGCCTAGCCGGTATCTGCGGTAGTGACTTGGCCACCATGGAAGGCCATTCCAGCCGATACTTCGAAGACATCGTGTCGTTCCCCTTCGTGCCTGGGCACGAGGTTGTGGCCGATCTGGAAGATGGTTCCCGGGTCATCCTGGAACCGGTGCTTGGCTGCGTGGCCCGCAACATCACTCCGGTCTGCGCGAGCTGTGCCCGAGGTGACCTCGGCGGCTGCGAGCGTTTAGCGTTCGGGGATCTCGATGCCGGTCTGCAGACTGGGTTCTGCTGTGACACCGGTGGTGGTTGGTCCACGTTTATGGTGGCCCACCCGAGCCAACTTCACGCTGTGCCCGACGCCATGAGCGACGAGGCTGCCGTCATGGTCGAGCCGACCGCCTGCGCCATCCACGGAGCGCTTGCGCATTTGCCAACGGCGGGTGACATCGTGGTCGTCCTTGGCGCCGGCACGCTCGGGCTGCTCACCCTTGCCGCACTCAAAGCCTATGCCCCCGACATCACCACCATCGTCGGTGCTCGCTACCTAGAACAGCGCAGTTGGGCCGCCAAGCTCGGTGCCACTCATGTGTGCGCGCCCGATGAAGTTGGTCGGCTCGTACGCCGCCTCAGCGGGTCGCTCGCCTACGGCAACCAGCTCACCGGTGGCGCAGACATTGTGATCGATTGCGTCGGCAGCGAGTCATCTATCACCGAGGCGTTGCGCATCGTGAAGCCGAAGGGCCGCATCACGCTGGTCGGCATGCCCAACAACGTGAGCCTCAACCTCACCAACCTCTGGCACCGCGAAACGCACCTCGTCGGCGCCTATGCCTACGGCATCGAAACGATGCCGAACGGAACATCGAGACGCACGTTTGATCTGGCGATGGAACTGGTGCAGGCGGCCGATCTTGGTCGGTTGGTGTCGGCCACCTATCCCCTTCGTGAATACAAAGATGCCCTTGAGCACGCGGCCAACAGTGGCCGCCGTGGGGCTGTGAAGGTCGCCTTTGACCTCAGGAACGAGAAAGAGCGGAACCGCTAATGCCCCGTCCCGGATATGTACTCGACGTTGATAAGTCGACGCCGCCCA
>JAYTKG010000580.1:0-2006 GCA_043730435.1 Acidimicrobiia bacterium
CGACGAACAGCCTCGGTGACCTTGGTGGCGTTCAACGTACAGACCAGAGGCAGGAAGCGCCCCGTGGCGTCGGCGAACCCGGCGACCGCGCCGCTCGGGTCAGCCGTCGGCGTTTCGGAAACGGAGTACACCGTGCCGGACGTACCAAGCGAAAGAGCGACGTCGCCCGGGCGTAACCCCGCACCGAGCGCAGCGGCCATGTTGTCTCCGGTGCCGGCGGCGACTTGAGCGCCGTGCCAGGTTCCGGCCACGTCGAGCGGGCCGAGCACTGTTGGCAGTACATCGCCCCAGTCCTTCGAACCGTCGACCAGCGCGAGCAGATCAGCGCGGTATGACGCCTCTGCGGCTGACCAGTAGCCGGTGCCTGAGGCGTCACCGCGGTCGGTAGTGAACCGGCCGGTCAACCGATGAGTGAGCCAATCGTGGGGCAGCAACACGTGCGCGACCCGATGCCACACCTCTGGTTCGTTTCGATACAACCATGCCAACTTCGTGACCGTAAACGCGGCCACCGGCACGCTGCCACACGCCGCCGCCCAGCCCGACGCGCCTCCCGGCATGGCTGCGACGAGCGCGTCGGCATCGCTAGCCGACTCAGTGTCGTTCCAAAGTTTGGCGGGGCGCAACACCGCTCCGTCAGCGTCGAGCACCACCATGCCGTGTTGCTGTCCGGCCACGCTGATCGCGGCCACTTCGGGCGACCCGGCTTGCGCCCATGCGACCTCAAAGGCCGACCACCAAACGGCCGGCTCCTGCTCGGACCTGGGTGGCGTCGTGGAGGGATGCGGTGCGGACCCTGATGCGACGAGCACGCCGGTGTCGGCATCTCGTATCTCTACCTTGGTGGACCCGGTGGATGAATCGACTCCAGCGACAAGCGGCATACCGGGATCGTAGGTGAAGGTAACGTGGCGACCACGACCTCACCGCTCGAAGATGCCCGCAAGGAAATGGACGAGGAGGCCCGGGAGGACTGGCTCAAGGCCGGCGGGCACTAGCACCATTCCATGTTGAGCGGGAGGGAGCGGTAGCGACCCAGCGAAACCAATCCAGGTAGGTATCGTTGTAGTTAAGAAGCCGCGGCGCTAGGGTGTGTTGCAGGCGGAGGCCACCCTTGTGACACGCGTATGCGGTCACACCCGTCGGAGGTCCCCCGAGTGTCCACAGCCAAAGTAAGACCGAAGCAGATCGCTCTCTACCTTCTGATCGCGTTTGTTGTGGTGTCGATCTGGAAAGATCCGGAGACCAGCGCCTCGTATGCGGCGGACTTTTTGAGTTCCGTCGGACACTTCCTGCGGTCGCTGTACACCAAGCTCGCTCAGTTCATTGAGGGCATCGGGAAGTAACAATCGTGTTCGGCGCCGCGCTGCCCGGTCTTGGAGTTTACTGGATTGCCGTCGCGGTGATTCTCATCGGCGCGCTGCTGGTGCTGTTGGTCAATATCCTTCTGCGAGACGAAGAACAGGGACCTATCGGGTTCGCGAAGGATCTTCTGGCGTCTCCTTCCCGCGTGGTGCGCGAGAACCTGGGTGAAGACGAAAGGGTCCTCCTGTGGAGTCGACCAGCCATCGCCGCTTTTCTCGTAAAGGAGACCCGTCTCACCATACAAACTCTCGCTGTGATGGTGCTCTGGTTGGTAGCCATTTTCGTGCGGGGTTTCGCTTCGACCACCGCGATCATTGCGTTTCTCATCTTCGACGGTCACGTGCTCTACCTCGCCTACCGGCGGCTGGAGGATCTCTACACTCTGTACGTTTTCACCAATCAGCGGGTGATGCGGCTCTCGGGAATCTTCAACCGTGACCAAGCCTCCATCGACTGGCTCCGGGTGGTGGACTTCGGATGGAAGCAGCCCTTCCTTGGTCGCCTGTTCGGCTACGCCACCCTGCGCGTCGACTCAGCCAGTGAAAAAGCTTCGCTCGCCGAGCTGCGCGACATTCCCGGCCGCTTCAGGGTCAACAAGATTATCGTTGAGGAACTAGCGAAGCATACGGTGGAATAGCCGC
>JAYTKG010000581.1:0-6150 GCA_043730435.1 Acidimicrobiia bacterium
CCCGGCGATCGGTTGCCGTCAGACCGAACCACGGGAATGGTCGTAGCACGAGCTTTCACTGCCTGGTGGACGGGGGTTCGATTCCCCCCAGCTCCACAATTTCCGTTTCGACGCTTTGAAACGGAATCTGGCTGTTTGCGCCAAGAGCATGAAAATCACGTGGTCAGGGCATACGAGCTTCGCTGGATTTTGCGCCAACCACATCGCGGACCGGTATCCAGCGGGCGCTTCTTGTCTGACCGACGAGGTCGACGAGACCCCGGTCGGCCAGTTCACGAAAGTCACGCTGCACAGAGCGGCGTGGCCTGCCAGACATCCGTTCAGCATCCGCGATCGACAGTCCATTGTGGGCAAAGAGCGCATCAAGCAACTCACCCTGCTCGTCGCTCAATCCCTTCTTGTAAGCGATAGGGGCCCAGCCGGGCCGCGTGAACGTGACGACGAGATGGTTCGGGACCTCCGACACCAGCGGAACGACAAGGTCGGCGTCTCGGACTTCCTCGACCATCTTGTTGAAGCCCATGCCCCAAGTCTCAATCATCCCGCGCTGGTGCAGCACGCGAGCGATCCGCGGGTTCCACGGCATCGACTGGTGCGCTGCGTACAGCAAGTCCGGGGTGAGTCCGAAGTGGAGCAGGCCTGGCGATGCGATCTCGACGCGATCATCAAAGAAGCCAATCGACGTCGACCCGGACCACATTGAGTAGTCCCTGTGGGCGAGGGCGTTCAGCACGGCCTCGCGCATTGCAGTCGGCGGGATCTCCGGCGTGTCGACGCGAATCCACGAGTCCTTCGGCACGACGGCCGAAATCCGCAGATGATCAAGGAGGAAGCGATCCGCTCGCCGGTATAGGGACAACAAGTTGCCGGTCCATTGATGTTCATCAGCCATCGGAGAGATGTTCTGTGTCCCCAAGAATCGGGCGGCCTTCAGCTGACACTGGGCTAGGTGGTGACGTGCGAGCGCTTCCTCCGTTGCAAACAAGACCGCTGCTGCGTTCGTTAGACCATCTTTCGAGTCGAGTAACCCGAGCCCGCGAAGCAACGGCAGAATCTCGGCGGTTCCGGGGTCCTTCACTCGCCCGAGGCGAATGGCTGTCTCAACCGTTGTACGGATCTCGGCAGCGTCAACGTCGTCGACCGAGAGTTCACTCGGTAGATCCTCCCAACGCTGACCCTGGTGCTCGGAATCGAGGAGGATCTGGCGAGCCTGCTCCTCCGACAGTTCCAACGTGGCCGCGCCGGTTCGCAGATACGCCTTGTTGTTCCAGCGGTACGGTCGCAGTGGCCCAGCCGCAACCCGGATAACGATCACCGAAAACCGTTCGTCAACCGGAACAGTCGTGACCGAACAAATCGGGCTCGGCTCTACCCTGTTGAGCTGCACGGCGACCTTCTCCAGCGTCCGCTCGCTTACCTCCTGGCCCACCACCGTGCCGTCGGGCTTGACCCCAACAAAGATCGAACCGCCCGCCTGGTTGGCCATACCAGCGACCGTTCGTGCGGCACGATCGAGTTCAGCGGTCGTCGCCTTAAACTCAACGGTCTCCGACTCGCCGGTGGCTGCCAGGCTGCGGATCTCATCGAGCGTCGTCATGCTCTGAGCCTGACCGATCGAAGGTCGGCATCCGCGGCCATTTCCAATCAATCGAGCACCTTTTGCGCCAAGCACTTGCATATGACCTGCTCAGAGGCCATCGAAGACCAATCCTTTTGCGCCAACAGTCCGGGCGCACGCTGGCTGTGGTCGCTCTAAGCCGGTCGACTTCGACGTTCTCGTCGCAAGCGACCTCAAAGTAGGCGACCAACACGTCCCATTCGACGCCGGGATCGCAATCATTATCGACAAGATCCTCGGCTTCGGATATCAGCCCACCCCGACGGTTGGCGAACTGCCATAAGGCGGAGGATGGCGATACTGATGGAAGCAGGACTCTTAGGTCCAGTCGGGTGACAGCGAAGGTGGGATGATCAGCTCGGTGGATGACGCGACCGAAGAACTATGGGTGACCCCGACTAGGGAGGAATGCGAGCGGCTACGCGGAGAGGCACTCCGAGAAATCCAGCCGGGCCACGAACTTCACGGAGTCGAGCTGCGGGCGATCGCCAAGTGCCGTGCCTGCGACGACGTTGCCTTCGCATGTGGTGATGGAACTTTCGCCATCGTCCGCCTCAGCTACCAGGCGCAAGAGCGCCCGCCATGGCCTGATACTTCAAGGATCGGTTCCTATCTCGGCCTCGATCTGGTGATGTCGCAGCACGAACACTGAAAAAGGGTTGGGCACTTGGATTCCCGACACGCGATTTGAGACCGACGAAGTATCATTTCGGTCATGAGCGACGCAGCCCGCCAACGACCTGAGCCGCCACACGGAACCGACCTGCTTCCTCGCGACCTCACGCCCGAGGAGCTTGCTGCTGCGCCGGTCCTTACTTCTCTCGACCAGCTCCTCATCGAGGATCTGACTGACGAAGAGGCCGACGCCTTCGCCGCTGCTATTGCCTCGTGAGGTTACTGGTCGATACTGGCATCTTCAGCGCATCGCTCAGTCGTAGAAATTCGCCGTTGCTCGATCGTCACGTCACAGCGCTACTCGGGAACCAACTCTTCATCCCATCTGCCACTATCGCCGAGTTGCGATACGGCGCAATCATCGCCGAGTGGGGCGCTTCACGAAGAAAGCGAAGGGAAACGGCCATCACCGCTGCCACAGTTGTGCCGGTGACCGACGCTCTCTTGACGGCCGTAGCCGAGCTTCGAGCGACCTGTTGGCGGGCAGGTCACCCCCTCGCCGACAAAATTCACGGCAATGACCTTTGGATCGCTGCGAGCGCTATCCACGTCCACGCATCCCTCGTGACCGCCGACGGAGTATTCGCCGAAACGCCTGGACTCGTTCTGTTCCCGTAGTCCCGGCCTCGATAAAATGGTGACTATGAATTCCCAGCCGTACGACGTCTGTTACGACCCCAACGAGATCGACGAGACGAACCACGCCCAAGTGCTACGCGCCTGGGCACGCCCCGACGTCGAAATCACGTTCGGCAAAATCGTGTTGCTAGGCGACGATGAACAAGCCCCCGTCCCCGCCCGAATTGTCAGCTTCAACGAAGCGACCGACATCATCACGCTCGAAGTTCTGTTCAACCAACAGCACACCGCCGTCGCCTGAGTTCCACCCCTCGCACGGCGACTCGAACTCTTAGGCCTCACCGCCCCGCCGCACCGGCTCGCCCGTCTACCGGTTTTCTCCCGAACTCGACGAATAGCGCACAGCCGTCGCCTGAGGCCAGGAGCGCAACCCCCGTCTGACTGCCGGCCGGTCGACGGCCGTAGCCGGCCTCAGCCTTTCGGACAACTTGGGTCAACTTGTGCCAGACCATCGCGTTTGCCCTGGTCATCGGCGGTCTTACGACAAGCCAATTGGGCCAACTTGTGCCGGGACTCTTCCAACGCCTGCGCACCTCGCCAGGAAAGGTGGTTGCGTTTGTGTCGTTTGGCCCTCATACTTAGGATATGACTGATCTACGGGTGGAGGCCTTCGTCCTCCTCGCGGACGAGCGCCATGCCGTGTCCGGCCTCGACGAAACCGCCGAGGTTCACCTCACCATCGGCGGCACCGAAATCACACTGCCCGCAGAAGCCGGGCGTGCCGTCACGCGGTTGCTGAAGGACTTGGCCTCAGGAGCGTCGGTCCACCTCATTACCGGCGACGCCGAATTGACTACGCAAGAAGCCGCCGACATACTCGGCTTGTCTCGCACCTTCGTCGTTCGTCTCATCGATCACGGAGATCTGAAGGGACACTTGGTCGGCACCCACCGCCGGCTCAAGGCCACCGACGTCCTGAAGTACAAGGCCCGCCGAGACGCTCGGCTCGCTGGCCTCGCCGAGCTCACCGCAATCGATGAGGAACTCGGTCTCGACTATTGAGCGACAAGCCACGCTACGTACTCGACGCATGTGTGCTGTACCCGGTCGTCGTGCGCGATCTGTTGCTGACCGCAGCCGCACTCGACCTCTTCGTACCGATCTGGTCCGACACGATCATCGATGAGATGCGCCGCAACATTCTGGCTGATCGATCCGAGGTCGAGCCGGAGTCAATCGACCGGATGATCGCCGCGATGAGTCGGACCTTCCCGGAAGCTGGTGGCAGCGGACACGAGCACATGATCGAGACGATGGACAACGACCCGAAGGACCGCCATGTCGCGGCAGCGGTTCATCGGAAGGCAACCGCAATCGTCACCTACAACGTGCGCGACTTCCGAGGATCTGTTCTTACTACCGAAGGCATCGAGGTCCTCACCCCACCCAAGCTGCTCGAACGCTGGCTCGATGACGACAGTGTCCTCGCCCGGAGAGTCGTCGAGGCAATGGCAAAGCGAAAGGTGCGACCGCCGATGACCACCGATGCGGTCGTCGGTCGCATCGGGCAACAACAAGGATTCGCAACCCTCGCCAGCCGTCTTACCGCCGCACTTAGTGCTGAGCCGACACCTGACGACTAGCACCGACCAGAGCTTGGGAATCCGGACGATGACGCATCCGTCGAGGCATTGGAGGCTTGGATCGCCGAGATTGAAGCGAGTGATCACTGGATCGACCCGCCGTTGACGGCTGCCGAGTTGATTGCCGTAGACCGGGCACGCCTCACGTTGTCGATGACACCTGTACTTCTTCTCGAAGGACCCGAAGCGAACGCAACGTTCCAATATTTCCTTCACACCGTGCACCTTCTCTCAGCCCAGCGTCGCTTGAGCCGACTTGCCTACACCGCGCGCAAACCTCTCGGCCCATCGGGTACTTGACGAACACGACGACGCAGCAAGCCCGAGTCGGTGCGGGCCCAGATGTTGGTGAGGCAGTCGAGGTGCTCGTGCCAACAACGACGTTGTGGCGTCCTCGCCACGCACCCCCGTGTAACAGCCGTTACAGTCGATCAGTACATGTGGCAGTACTGGTTGACCATCGCGGCGATCGTTGTCCCCCTGTCGTGGGCGGTGATGATCCTGCTCGCCAAACGGCTCCCGCCGGGACTCGCCAAAGACCTCGCAACCGTCCTTCCGGCCTGCGTCACCACTGCCCGCCGACTGCGCAAGGACCCACGAGTTCCTCGCCGTGTGAAGCTCGCAGTCGCGATCGCCGCCGTGTGGGTGTTGTCTCCGATAGATCTCATCCCCGAGTTCCTGCCCGTCATCGGCCCGCTCGACGACATTGTCGTGGTGGCCATCGCACTGCGATACGCCGCCCGCCGCGTGCCGCCCGAAGCGCTCGTTGAAGCCTGGCCTGCCGAACGGCGAATCCTCACCCGCCTCGCCCCATCGACCGCCTCGATCACGAACACTGAATCCCGCTGAGTGCTCCGCAGCTTGGACCTCATCCGCGCGTTCCGAAACATTCGTTCGCGCGTTGGGCCCCTTTTCGACCGCTTGATCACCTCATTCAGGTCTTACGCGCGAATGGATTGGCATCAACGCGCGAAACACCGCTCACTGCCCTGAGGGCCACCGTTCTCACTGCGCATCGCCGAGTACATCGGTTGCCCCCATCTGGGGCTTCATCACACCGGTTACTGCACCGAGCGCTGCACCTGCCGCCATGATCAGCGCCGCAGCGGCGATGAGCACGACAGTCGGAACGCCCTTCAAGGCGACGGACGAGGCGACCAACATCGCGGGCGCCGACAACGCTGCGTTGATAAAGAACAGCGCGACGCCTCCACGCGTCGCACCGCCGAACCGACTTTTCAACGCAACCGATGCACCGACGGTGCTGGCCACACCGACGGCCAACGGCGCCAGAACCACCACCGCAAAGATCAGCAACCAACCGGCCGGGTCACCGAACATGTCGTTCACATGATCGGCCTGTTCGTATTCGGCTACATGCGCAGCCCAGGCCGGAATGGCGACGGCCAAGATGCCGACGGTGGCGACGAAGACCGCTACAGCTGCACCAATTGCCGACCGCACGTTGGCGGTGATTTGGGATGACGGGAACGTGGGGAATGTGCTCATGTGCCCATAATGCGCTTCCGGACTGCGCCAGCCAATCGGGGGTTTCCCCCACCGGCCGCTGGGTCCCCCACCGGCTGGACGGGACACTCCGAGCACCATCCGGCCGTCGAGGCGGACCGTTGACAA
>JAYTKG010000582.1:0-2936 GCA_043730435.1 Acidimicrobiia bacterium
TCGTCGAATACGACCACCAGCCGACCGAGCCCGAGGTGGCCGGCCAGGGATGCGGCCTCGTGGCTGACGCCCTCCATCAGACAGCCGTCACCGGCGAACACGAAGGTGTGGTGGTTCACGATGTCGCCTCCGAAACGAGCCCGCAGGTTCTCCTCGGCAATGGCCATGCCGACCGCATTGGCGAAGCCTTGGCCGAGCGGCCCGGTTGTCACTTCGACGCCGACGGTGTGGTGCGCTTCGGGATGGCCGGGCGTGCGCGAACCCCACTGGCGGAACTGCTGCAGATCATCCATGGTGAGGCCGTAGCCGGTGAGATGCAGCATGGAATACAGCAGCACCGACGCATGACCGTTGGAGAGGATGAAACGGTCTCGGTCCGGCCAGTGTGGATCGGCCGGATCGTGCTTCAGTACTCGGCTGAACAGGACATGGGCGAGCGGTGCCAACGCCATGGCGGTGCCCTGGTGGCCGGACTTGGCCTTGAGGGGAACATCCATGGCCAAGCCACGGATAACGTTGATGACCTGGTCGTCAGTTTGGGTGTTCATCATTCTCCGGTTGAGACGGTCGCGATGCGGCAGGGCGCGCTACGCGAGTTGGGGCGAGGTTCGGGCGTGATCACTGAAGAGCGCAAGAGACGCTGTGAAGCCGTGCAACGCATTGCGGCTGCCAACCGGGCCGATCTCGCCGGCGCAGAACATTCCGGCCACGGCTGGCCGTGACGGTCCGTCGGAAAGGAGCGCGTCATCGATGATCTCGGCATCGTGGTTGGGTGTACCGAACATGAACGAGCCACGTCCGTTGCAGGTAAAAACCAGAGCGGCGTCGGCGCGCACACTGTTCAACATGGTGGTGAGATCTGGTCCGGCGGAGTCGGGGTCCCGCACCTGGAACTGCACGGTGGAACCAACGGGTACTTCGTCACCAACCACGACAGCGCCAACGCTCTTATCGCCGCCCATCACGCCGCGCACCAGGAAATCGCCGCGGTCAAAGTTGGCTTTGTGCTCATCGACTACCAGACCGCAGTGCAAACCCTGTCCGGCCAGCAGCCGGTCTTCGGTGTTGAGGTCGTCGATCATTTCCATGAGTCGGTCGTAGGCCGGGCGGCCGCCGAGTTCATAGATGACGTTGCGATCGGACCGGGTGACGATGAACGGTTGACCAATCGGACGGCACCCCTGGGACACGACCGTTCGTGCCGGAGTCGGGACCAGCACGCCGACGGCGCCGCTCGGGTACACAGCATCATCAAGCACGAGCCGATTACCGCCGGGGTTTCGTGCGGCGGAGGAGAACCCGCCGCTGATTCGCAAGCGTGGGTAGCGCAGCGAAATGTCCTGCAGGAATTCGTCACCCGGGAACGAAAACGGATCGGCGAGCATCACCATAGACTGGTGGTCGCTATCGATGTCATCGGGCAAACCGTGGAACAACCACCCCTCGGGAGACTGGCGAGCCGTGAGGCGAACGCCGCGCACGGACTGAGCAAACGACCCGGCCCACAGCGCCAGAGCCGGTGCATCCTCAACGCCGACGCCTCCAGCAAGAATGGCGCTGCCAGCCGTGCCGAGAAGCGCACCTGGCTCAAGAACGGCGTTGACGGTGCGGACGACATCATCCAGCACGCCGATGACGGGAGCGGTTACAAAGAGCACGACGAGATCGGGATTCGGTCCGACCTGTTCGAGTACCGCGCCCACGACCTCGCCTACTGCCGTGGTAATCACGGGATGAGTCGACAGCGCGCTCGCGAAGGCCATGGTCAGACCGGCGGGAGCAGGGTGAAGGGCACAAGATGCCAGGCACCTCGGTCGACTCGGCAGTGGGCCACGATCTGACCGTACTCCTCAAATTCAAGCTCGGCCTTCACGAGCCGATAGGTGAACTTGCCCGGCTCCACGGTGAACGGGCTGACGTTGCGAGCCATCTCCGAGTCATCGGCTCGTTTGTACGAAACTTCGAAGACACCCGAGCCGACCTCGTCGGGCGGGCACCAAATGAGCGCGTACAGATGCGGATCAATCGTGACCGGAACCGGGTTTGGCGATGCCATGGAGAACATGACCCCGGTGAGGTCGATGCGGGACGCGGGGCCAGCGGCTTGGCGCATGTTGAACCCCTCGACGAAGAGGGCGGAAACGATCTGCACCAGCTAAGCGTACTTCGCCGACTCCTTTAGCTTCACATGGTCGAGGCGAATGGTGGCCTGACCGAGCCGCTTCGCCAACGCAATAAACCACCAGCCAGGATCTATCTCACCTTTGTTCAACGACAGCCGAGCCGACGTGGGCGCAGCATGGTGATTGTTATGAAGACCTTCGCCAGCGGAGAGCCACGCGAGCCATTGCTGGTTCGTGGCCGAGTTTTCGTACGGGCGTCGCCCGAAGTGGTGACCTGGCCCGTTCACGGCGCCGCCAATACCGAGATAGAACACCGCATGCACCACCGATGCGACCAGCCCCGGAACGACGCCGAGTAGGGCGATGAGCGTAGCGATACCAAGGCCGAGGCCGACAAAGGCACGATCGAACATCAGCCGATCCCAACGATCTCGTGGCACATCTTTCGCGTACTTTTTTACGGTGTCGGCGGCGCGCGCCGCCCGTCGATACAGCGCCGCATTGGTGACCAGCACCTTGAACCAGCCGTACACCGTGGGTGTATGCGGATCCTGTTCGGTGTCGGTGTGCGCATGATGCTTTCGATGGACCGCCACCCATTCACGCGGTTTCATGCCGGTGCTGATCCAAATGACGAAACGGAAGACCCACGAGATACCCGGTCGGTACGTGAGTGCCTTATGTGTGAGACCGCGATGCAGATAGACCGTGGTGATCAGGTTGGAGACCTGAGTAACGGCGAGTCCGACAGCAATCGCTGCGACGATGCGAACCATCCCCTGAACGTAGCATCTCTGGCCTACCGACCAGTAG
>JAYTKG010000583.1:0-8134 GCA_043730435.1 Acidimicrobiia bacterium
AATCGCGGCGACGACAACGACGGGCGCCCCGCCGCGACGGGGCTGTTCAATCAGCGCGTAGACAACGCCTGCCAATCCCACGGACAACGTCGCGGCGCCTCCGAAATCGAGGCGGCCATCCAGCGCAGCGCCACGCGTTTCGGGAATGAAGCGCACCGTAATGGCCACCGCAGCAGCCGCGAGCGGGATATTGATGAGAAAGACCAACCGCCACGAGACGGCATCGATCAGCCAGCCACCGACGAACGGGCCGATGGCGCTGGCGACACCGGTGGCACCCGTCCAGCGGCCGATCGCTGCGCCGCGATCCTGGGGATCGATCGTTGCGGAAATCAACGCCAGGCTGCCGGGCACCAGTAGCGCAGCGGCGACACCCTGAACCAGACGGGCCGCGACGAGCAGCGTCAGCGTTGGTGCCAGTCCGCAACCAAGGGACGCTATGGAGAACCCGATCACGCCGATCACGAAGATGCGACGTCGCCCGAGGCGGTCTCCGAGCGACCCACCCAACACCAGCAGCGATCCAACCGCCAGGAGGTAGCTGGTGACGACCCACTGCAGACCGGAGATCGACGCGTCAAAGTCCCGACCAATCGCTGGCAGCGCCGCGTTCACGACCGTGCCGTCCAGAAAGGCAATGCCCGACCCCAGCGCAGTAGCGGCGATAAGCCATCGCCCCTGAGGCGTCGCTAGTCGGATCGTGGTCACCTGAGGCACGGTAGCGTCCGACCTGACTCGGCATCACGTCCAGTAGAGGGGCACACTGTGGTGATGGATCTCCGGGACACTATCGCCGAAGCAATCCGATCACGCGTGGTCGGCGGCGACGATGGCCGCACGCGATCGGTTGAACTGTTTACGGCACCCGGACCGCGATGGTTCGCCGAGGATCGGCCCATCCGGATCGTGCATTCCGACACCAGCATGTTTATCGGCGGTTTGCGGGCCATCCTCTTGCAGAGCCTGCACCCGGTGGCGATGTCCGGTGTGGCCCAGCACAGCGACTACAAGAAGGACCCATGGGGCCGCCTCCAGCGCACCGCCGATTTCATGGCCGCCACCACGTTCGGTCCCGCATCGGAATCCCAACGAGCCGTCGATGTTGTGCATCGGGTGCACAGGCATGTGGTTGGTACTACGGCCGATGGGGTGCCGTACCAGGCGAACGATCCGCACCTGCTGACGTGGGTTCACATTGCCGAGGTTGACAGCTTTCTCGTCGCGTACGACCGTTACGGGCGGGGCCGTCTCACCGCCGAGCAGCGTGACGGCTACGTAAAGGACATGGCCGTCATCGCCGACGCCCTCGGTGCCGAAAACGTGCCGCGCACTGTGGCCGAACTCAAAGCGTCATTCAAGCGTTACCAGCGCGAACTGCGCAACATCCCGGAGGCGCGCGAGGCCGCTCGCTTTCTGCTGTTCCCTCCGATCTCGCCGATCGCGCTCCCGATCTACAGCGCCCTCACTGCGGCGGCGACGTCACTTCTGCCTTGGTGGGCTCGCCTCTCGCTTCGGCTGCCGCTGACGCCTGTTGCCGATGCGGTTCTGGTCCGCCCGGCCAGCCAGGCCGTAATCGGGATGATGCGCTGGGCGCTGACTCCGGGGTCACCCGCAGCAGCTAACTCTTCGGCTTCGTAGACCGGGTCCGCGCAACCGATGGCCCTCCCGGCATATTCGTGAGATGGGACTCCACGATTTCATGGCGGCGGCCGTACATCGTCAGAAAGCTCTGCACACTGGCTGCCAGTGGCAGTGCCAGAACCGCTCCGACCGGGCCGAGTATCGCGCCGCCAGCAATGGCTGCACCGAACGCAATGGCAGCGTGGAGTTCCATGGTGCGTGCCGTGACACGCGGCAGCAGCACGTAGTTCTCGAACTGTTGGTAGAGCACGATGAAGATCAGAAGCCAGACCGCCCGAGACGGATGGTCTGCCAACGTGACCAACACCGGAAGTGCGCCAGCAAGGTAGGTGCCGATCACGGGGAGGAACTGCGACACCAGGCCGACCCACACCGCAAGCGCGAGGTTGTACGGCACGCCCAAAATGATCATCACCACCCAGTGACACGATGCGGAAAAGAACCCGAGCAGCGCCCGCGAGTAGATGTAGCCGCCCGTCTTATCCATGGCTACTTCCCACGCTTCCAGCACCCGTTCCTGCACGCCGGGACGCAACCGTGAGCACACCACCCGGCGCATCTTGGGCCCTTCGGCCACCATGTAAAAAGTGAAAAGCGCAACACCGAGCAGCTGAAAGATGACGCCGAGCACCGTGGTGGACCACCCAAGAATGCTGCCCGCAATACCTTTGAGCGGACCGTCGGTGGCGGTGATCCGGTTGCGGATCGCCTGGGTGTCGATCTTGGCCCCGAACGACTTATTCACCCAGGTTTCAAGCTTGGTCACATAGTCGGGCGCCCGGTCCACCAGGCTGGTTATCTGCTTCGCCAACAGCGCACCGATGGCAACGAGAAACGCAACCGTCAGAAGCGTGAGGCCAACGAGCAGCAGCCCGGTCGCCAACCCGCGTTTCATCCCTCGACGCTCGAGCGCGTTCACCGCTGGTTCGATGGCGAGCGACAAGAAGAGCGAGATGAGCAACATGATGAGCAGGTCTTTGAGACTGGCCGCCACGCTTTGGCCGAGCGTAAGCGCCGCGTAGGTGCCCCAGAACATGAGGATGGCCCGAAAAATCCACGGGGGCATCCGACGGTCGGGGGTGTCGCTGGCCGCATCACTCACACCGAAAGCGTAGAGGGTTGTGACCACGATCGGGCGGCTCTGCGCCCTAGTGTCGGGGTGTGCGAACTGCGGAAGCTCCAACTGTTGCCAGGGAGCGGGGCGGTTACGGCTTTTCGATTTTGGCGTTCATCCTGGTGGCCTCGGTGCTGTTGCGTCCGGTGTTTGCCGGTTGGCTCGGCAACAAAGCGCTGCGCACTTGGTCCACCATTTTCGTGGCCATCAGCGTGCAGGCGCTGCCCTTCCTTGCGTTGGGTGTTGCGTTGTCGGGCATGATCGCCGCGCTGCTGTCGGAAAACTCACTCAACCGAATCATCCCGAAGAACCCCGCACTCGCCGTGCCGTTCGCCGGCGTGTGCGGCATTGCGCTGCCTGGTTGCGAGTGCGGCTCGGTGCCGATCGCCGGTCGCCTGATGGGCAACGGTGTCCACCCCGCGGCCGCGCTCACGTTTCTGCTGGCGGCACCGGCGGTGAACCCGGTCGTGATGGTGTCGACCGCGGTCGCCTTCCCCAACAACCATCACGTGTGGATGGCCCGCTTCGTCGGCTCCATGATCATGTCGATCGTGATGGGATGGCTGTGGTTGGCCTTCGGCAAGACCGAGATGGTGGAGCGAGCCCTCAAGAAAGTGCCGCAGACCGGTACACGATGGGAACGGTTTCGGGCTGCGTCAGTACACGATCTTTTGCACGCCGGCGGCTACCTCATGGTGGGCGCTGCCGTTGCCGCGGCCCTGCAGGTCTTGGTGCCGCGCAGTGTGCTCAACACCGTGGCCGGGCACGGTGTCACCGCCGTCATCACCATGGCCGCGCTGGCCGTGCTGCTGTCGATCTGCTCGGAGGCCGACGCCTTCGTGGCATCAGGCCTCACCCAATTCAGCCTGACCTCACGACTCGTGTTCATGGTCGTAGGACCCGGCGTCGATCTCAAACTCATCGCCATGCAGTCAGGTGTGTTCGGTAGGAAGTTCGCCATGTGGTTCGCACCTCTGACGTTGGTCGTGGCCATCGCCGTTGCCGTGATCGTGGGAACGGTGATGTTGTGAACCATCGCTTCGCTATTAGCGACGACGCGCAGGGCGGCCTGCTCACTGCGCTCGGGGCGATGGGGGTGCGGCTGGTGTTGAGCCGTCAGTTCCTGCGCTTCGTGCGGCCCGGCATGAAACTGCCACTGCTCGCAGCTTCCTTCTTGTTGATCGTGTTGGGTGTCGCCACCTTGATCCGCGCGTGGCGGTCTCCCCGAGCGGTGGACCACGTGGAGTCTGACGACCATGAGGGCCACAGCCATGCCGAGGGCAAAGGTCCGGGGGTGGGCTGGCTGCTCGCTCTCCCCCTCGCGGTACTTCTGCTCGTGGAACCGACGTCGCTCGGCGCCTATGCGGCCAACCGGCAGGCGGTGAAGACAACGCGCCTGAGCCAGAGCGCCGGTGTGCTGTTCGATCCGCTTCCGGCCAAACAGGACGGCAGGGTGGAACTGTCGCTCACCGACTTCTCCGAGCGTGGTCTGTATGACAGCAAGGAAAGCCTCAAGGCTCAGCCGATCCGCCTTGTCGGTTTCGTGAACCACGACAAGGCGGCGCCCGGCGGCTTCTTCCTCACCCGCTTCAAGATCGCCTGTTGCGCGGCCGATGCCTACCCCGTGCAGGTGGTGTTGCTCGGTGATGCCGGGCAGTGGCCTGACGACACCTGGTTGACTATCGACGGTGTGTGGAAACCAACCGAAGTGCAGCCCGACGCGAAAGACCTCCTGCGCGCGCAAATCACGGTGCAGAAGGTCACCAAATTGACCATCACTCCTGACCCGTACGAGTAACCCCCGGAGGTTGCGACAAAACCGGTCGTGTCGCAACCGGTTTGTCGCAAAGTCACGACAGGGACTTCCGCAACGGGTCGGCGAGGTCACCGCTACGGCCGACCTCTACCCGATCAAGCCCCAGCCAGGCGGCCATCGACAGCAGCTCGCGCCGCAGTGCCTCCACCGTTTCCAGCGGGTCGCTTCCGGGCTCGCTGAAGATGCCGTGCGCCAGTAGCGCCCCTGCGTGGCGGTCGGCCTTGAGGTCAACACGGGCAACGATGCGATCGTTCAGCAGGAACGGCAGCACGTAGTAGCCGAAGATCCGTTTCGGCGCGGGCGTGTAAATCTCGATGCGGTAGTGGAAGTCGAACAGCCGCAAGGCCCGATCCCGGTACCAGACGACCGGATCAAACGGGGACAGCAGCGCGGCGGTCTGCATAAGGCGCGGCATTCTGGCCTCGGGGTGCAGATAGGCATGTTCCTTCCAACCTTCGACGGTCACCGGCAAGAGTCGACCGTCCTGCACCAGCTCAGTGAGCAGCGGTTTCGACAGCGTGAAATTCAGTCGGTAGTAGTCGCACAGGTCCTTCGCAGTGCCGATGCCGTAATGACGGGCCGCAAGCACAAGCAATTCTTTCTTGGCGTCATGCTCTGACGGCGCGGGCCGGGCCAGTTCTTCAGCGGGTATGAACACGGCGGGCAGCGCATACTCACGCTCGAAATTGTGCGGTCGTCGTCGGGAGGTGATTTGGCCAGTCCAGAACAAGTACTCGAGCGCAACTTTGCCCTGACTCCAGTCCCACCACGAACCCTTTCTCGGACCACCCGCATCACTCAACTCGCCGGCGGCCAGCGGACCTCGATCGGCGACCTCGGCCAACACCGACTCGACGTAACCCGGATGGTCTTTTGCGAGCTGCTGTACCGATTGCCACTTCCGCGAATCAGGCGTCATCTTCCAACGGAAGAGTTGATGCATGCCCACCGGCACCAGGCTCGCTTCGTGGGCCCAGTACTCGAACAGTTCATTGCTTCGAATCATTGACGGCAAGAGGTCTCGGGTATGCGGACCGAGGCGGGCAAAGATCGGCAGCTCCTGGCTGCGCACCAAGACGTTCACCGAGTCAACCTGAATGAGTCCGATCTGATCGAACAGCCTTCGCCCGTGGCGCTTGTCGATCTTTCCTGTTGGCTTCGCCCCACCGAAACCTTGCGCGCTCAGTGCAATACGACGGGCCGCGGCCGCCGAGATCTTTTCCCCCATCGGCCCACCGTAGATCGTGCGGCTAGCGTGCGGCTGATGCGCCGGCGGATCATCTCAACCCTGATGGCTACCGCCGCGGTGGGTGGGCTCGGTCAGTTGGTTGGCCTCACGGTCGGCGGGCTGTTGGTGCAGGACATCCTGCACGGCAAGAAGTGGGTGGGCACCGCCAACGCGGCGTCTTCTATTGGCACCGCCGTCGGGGCGCTCACGTTGGCGAAGTACATGCAGCGCTCGGGGCGACGTCGGGGGCTCACACTCGGTTACGTGATCGGGGCGTTGGGCGCACTGCTCGCCGTTGTGGCGTCCCGTCAGTCGAACTACTGGCTGCTGATGGTTGCGCTCGTGCTGTACGGCGTAGC
Source organism: Acidimicrobiia bacterium (assembly GCA_043730435.1). GTDB lineage: Bacteria > Actinomycetota > Acidimicrobiia > Acidimicrobiales > Ilumatobacteraceae > JANMCE01. The sequence goes on from JAYTKG010000583.1 coordinate 6,159, forward strand.
CAACACATCGAACCAGCAGAGTCGTTTCGCGGCCGCTGACGTCACCGCGGCCGAGTCTCGGGCACGCGTCGTTGGTTTGGTGGTGTGGGCCTCCACGATCGGTGTTGTGATCGGTCCGAAGCTGGCCGGACCAGCCGGAAAGCGATTCGAGAGCCTCGGGCACAACCAGTGGGGTGGCGCCTTTGTGGTGGCGGCGATTGCGTTCGTCATCGCCGCGGTTGCGTTGGCTGCGTTGTTGCGCCCTGACCCACTCGACATCGCCCGGTCAATCAATCCGCCGCGCACGGCTGCGGAGGAAGCGGCGCCGGTTGATGTGCGAGCGTGTCTGCGACGGCCGTCGGTCAGTCTCCCGGTGATCACGCTGATGGTCAACCAAATCGTGATGGTGTCCATCATGTCGGTCACCAACGTGCATCTGCGCGACAACGGATACACCACGCCTGCCATCGGCACGGTCATCTCCGGCCACGTGTTCGGCATGTTTGCACCCTCCCCCATCTCGGGTTGGTTGTGCGATCGCATCGGTAGAGTCCCGATGATCATTTCGTCCTGTTTCGTCATGGTGACCGGTGCTCTGTTGGCTGCGCTGGCGAACCCGGTCAATCACACCGCGATGATCGTCGCGCTATTCGTGCTGGGCCTCGGATGGAACGGCAATTTCGTCGCCGGCAGTACCTTGGTAACCGACGCCGTCTCCCAGCACGAACGCACTCGTTTGCAGGGCGTGACCGACATGATCACCTACTTCGCTTCCGCCGCTGCTGCCGTGGGCGCAGGCCTATTGGTCGGCACCACGGGCTACCCGAAGATGGCCATCATCGGTGGCAGCATCGCCGCGCTGCTTGGCGTCTTGGTGATCGCCTTCCGATCAAGCGTCGTTATACCCGATCGGGAACCTGCACTCGTGTAACGAGGGTTACTCGTAGATATAGAGTGCCAGTTCGGCCTTGTGAATGGATCCACCGGCGTTGAACTCGAAGAAAAGTTTGTAGACGCTGTCCTTCGGGATCTGCGCCTGAAAGACCACGTCCGGGCCGACCAGAACGCCGGGCATAGCGTCGCGGCCCGGATGCAGATGGGTGTAGGCCAGGGTCTTGGTGTCAAGCGCCACCAGGTGTCCGTATGCACCCAAGTAGTCGGCAAGGTCCGTGACGGGCTTACCGTCTTTAGCAATCGACAGTGTGAAGTTGTGAGCGTGACCGACCCCGATCTCGCCCGACGCCGTCACCGTGTATCCGTCCACCGTTGTCGTTTTCCCGAGCATGAGCGGCGGCGCCACCGACGCCTCGCCGGGTATGACGGCGTCGGTGGCGAGCGTCATCTGCATCGACATGCTGCCGGGGATGACCGGCAGGGAGTCGGCGATGAAACGCCACGTTCCGGGCGTCAGCTTGGCTGTGGTCGACCACGTGCCATCCGGTGTTCCGTCGCCGGTAGCCATGCCGTGGTTCATCCCGGCCATGCCACTTTCGGCGGCGTGCACATGAGGCTGGCTTTCCGCTGACGACTTCTGGAAACGCAGGGCGATGCCGCCAAAGGTCGCCGCCAAACCAACGAGCAAGAGCCACTTACGCCACATGGCTTTCAAGCCTAGGAGCGAACCCTGAAAGCCTGGGGGCTGGGTTAGTCAGCGACGGCGATGGTGACCGATGTCATGACCACGTCGTCGAACGGCTTGTCATCGGTGTCGGTCTTCACATCCTGCATCGCATCCACGACGTCGAGGCCCTTCACGACCTGGCCGAACAACGAATAGTCGGGCGGCAGCCCCACGCCGCTCTTGCCGCTGATGATGAAGAACTGCGACCCGTTGGTGTGCGGCCCGGCATTGGCCATGGCCACGGAACCGATCTCGTATTGGCCGCGCTTGGGCAGCTCGTCTTCAAACTCGTAACCGGGGCCGCCCATGCCGGTGCCGGTGGGGTCGCCGCCCTGGCACATGAACCCTTTGATGATGCGATGAAAAATGACGCCGT
>JAYTKG010000584.1:0-6313 GCA_043730435.1 Acidimicrobiia bacterium
CGTCGCTCCAACTCCGAAGCGAACACCACAGCGAGGTGCACCATGGTGGCGGCTGGCCCGCTGACGAGCACAGCAGCGTCGAAGTTGGCGGCCACATAGTCGATCTCGGAGATGTCGGTCATCATGAAGTTGGCGCGCATGTAGTGCGTGGCCGTTGCCGTTGGGTAACGCTGCGAAATGAGGTGGAGGAACCCGTCGATGATCGGTTCCAGCCCCGAGCCGGGCGGCATCGTCTGCACGACGCAGATCCGCAACCCGTCCAGCGTGGTCGGCCTAGCGGCCAACGCGATGAGCTCGCGTATCGGCTCGTCGCTGCGCGGGTCAAGGGCCTCGTAGATCTCCACGCAAGGGACTGTACGCGACCGGCAGCAGTACCATCGCGGTATGATTGGACCGGACTCTTTTCGCTTCGACACGCTCAGCTTGCACGCCGGCCAGCGTCCTGATCCGGTCACCGGGGCGAGGGCGGTGCCGATCTACTTCACCACGTCGTACGCGTTTCCCGATACCGATGAAGCCGCGGCCATGTTCAACCTTGAACAGCCCGGCCACATCTACAGCCGCATCTCCAACCCGACTGTGGCCGTACTGGAGGAACGCATCGCCGCCCTCGAAGGTGGGGTGGGCGCAGTGTGCGCGGCCAGTGGTACCGCCGCGCTGCACTTGGCCATTGCCTCATTGCTGAGTGCAGGTGACCACATCATTGCCTCGAAGAATCTGTACGGCGGGTCGTACAACATGATGAATCTCACGCTGCCCCGTTTCGGTATCACCACCACCTTTGTTGATCCGCGTGACCCCGCCGCCTTTGTGGCTGCGATCCAACCGAACACCAAGCTCTTCTACGGCGAGACACTCGGCAACCCCGGAATCGAAGTGTTGGACATCGAAGCTATCGCCAACGCGGCTCATGCCAATGGGCTTCCGCTCATGGTCGATGCGACCTTCTCCACCCCGTACCTCATCCGCCCGATCGAGCACGGTGCCGACATCGTGATGCACTCGGTCACCAAATTTCTCGGCGGCCACGGCACCGCACTTGGCGGCGTGATTGTAGATGGTGGACGTTTCGACTGGCTCGCATCAGACAAGTTCCCAACCATGACCGAGCCATACGCTGGCTACCACGGCATTGTGTTCGCCGAAGAGTTCGGACCCTCTGCGCTCGGCATGCGAGCCCGTGCCGAGGGGCTGCGAGACTTTGGTGCGTGCCTGAGCCCGCACAACGCGTTTGCGTTATTGCAGGGCATCGAGACGCTTCCACTTCGCATGGCCCGTCATATCGATAACACCGACCGCGTCCTCGAAATGTTGCAGGCCAATGATGCAGTCACGTGGGTCAAACATCCGAGGGTTCCAACCCATCCTGATTTCGAGATGGCGAAGCGCCTGTACCCGAAAGGAGTCGGTTCCATTCTCAGCTTCGGGGTGAAGGGTGGCCGCAGCGCAGGTCGTAAGTTCATCGAAGCCGTGCAACTGGCCACCCACCTCGCCAATGTGGGCGACGCCAAAACGTTGGTGATCCACCCAGGGTCAACCACGCACGGGCAGTTGACGCCTGCGCAGCTTGAAGTGTCCGGTATCAGTGAAGACCTCATCCGATTGTCGGTCGGCCTTGAAGATCCGCAGGACATCGTGGAAGATCTCGAACGAGCCCTCAAGGCCAGTCAGCGATGATCGTTGTCGTTGACGGACACGCCGCCCACGCTGCAACCGGCGGGGTCGCGTCGACAGGTGACGGCCCGGCCGTGGTTCTCATCCACGGCGCAGGAATGGATGGTACCGTGTGGCAATTGCAGACGCGCTACCTCGCCCATCGGGGTGTGCGGGCGCTTGCCGTTGATCTGCCCGGCCACGGGCGAAGCGAAGGCGAGACGCTCGCCACGATTGAGGACATGGCCGACTGGGTCACCCGTTTCATGACCGCGGCCGGGTTTACTGCCGCTCACGTTGTTGGCCATTCCATGGGGTCGTTCATCGCGCTTGAACTGGCCAGCAGGCCCGCCGCAGTCGCGGAATCGATCACCCTGTGCGGAACGTCCACTGCGATGCCGGTCCACCCCCAACTACTCGCCGACGCCACCGACAACCTGCCTGCTGCAGCCGCGTTGATGGCCGCGTGGGGTCACGCCAAGCTGGCTCATGTTGGCCTCAACCCGACGCCCGGGCTTTGGATGCTCGGGGGCGCGCAAGCGCTTGTCGAGAACTCCCGTCCGGGCGTGCTGGCGTCAGACTTTCGGGCGTGCATGAGCTATTCCAATGCGCTAATTGCTGCGAGCCACGTGAGCTGCCCGGCAACCGTGGTGATTGGTCTTGGCGACAAAATGACCCCGCCCAAGGGCGGTCGTGCGTTGGCAGCGGCCTTAGGGTCGGCCACGGTCATTGAGCTCCCCGACACTGGTCACTCCATGATGACCGAAAGCCCCCGTATCATCCGCACCGCCATCCTCAATTCCGCCCGAGCCTGATCCGGCGGTCTCGTTGCGCACAATCGCCACTCGTTGAGGCAGCACAGCGGCCGTCGGGTCGTTGCGTTGTGAGTGAACTGTGCGGGGACTCAAATATTGGCTTGAGCATGGCAGCCAGTCAGTCGCTGTGTGGTAGTTGTCGGTCGAGCCAGGCTTGGAGCGTCGTGGTGGTCCAGGTGGCGACGCCGGTGCCCAGGAAGTCGTTGTCGTTGGTCCAGATGGAAGCTGACAATGCGAGGGCGGTCGCAACGACGGGCCAATCGTTCGGGTCGCGCAGCGATCGCGCCCGTGCTTCGTCCTCGAAGGCGGCGTACACCGCTTCGTCTAACACGACGATGTTCGCCTCGACCGCTGCCCGGCAGGCCGACGCCAACTCCTCACCGACTTCGTTTGGCAGCCCGCGGCGGCGTACGAACGCGCTGATCCGGCGAGGCAACTCGACGGACAACTCGCCGGCCATGCGCTCGGGCAAGAACAACTCGACTCGCTCGTCACCGAGACGGACGCGTCCAGCGGTGCGCAACAGCTCGCCGACCAGCACGCTGGTGTCGACCACCAGCCGCATCAACGCGAGCGTCGCTTCGGGGCAACCTCTCGGATCAACTCGTCCTCGTCGAGCCCGCTGCGCTGCAGCACGTCAGCGACGACGGTGCCGAGTCGGCCGAGCACTTCACGGCCACCGCGACGATCCTTGGCCTGGATCGGCACATAGAACCCGATCGCTTCACCGTGTCGTTCGATCACCAACGTCTCACCGGAGGCCAAGAGCGATGTCGCTTGGTCCCTGAACTCACGTACTCCGATAGCTCGCATGCACCTCTTCTTCCTCACTGTGACCACCAGTGTAGCCACAACGGGCCCAGTGCGTCAACGGGCGAGGACCCCCGAGCCCGCTTCGACTGGTAGACGGCACGGCGACCAGCCAGGCCCACTCGGTAACCTCCTCAGTTGCGAGCTATGTCACTTGTGAAGGCCGCAACGGTCGCTTACATGCTTGCCGCAGCCACCGCTATCGTGCCCTCGTGACGATGAAACCCCGGCTGTCTGCCTGGTTACTCCTGCTGTGTGGCGGCTTATGTGTCTGCGGCGCAAGTTGCTCGACCTCGACCGTGGTTCGGCGTTGCGTTCGTGCCGGAGACGCCGAGCTATGCGGCAACCAAACGGCTGCGGGAATCATGCTTGAGGCGAAGGGTCTCAAGTCTGGCTCTACCGTCAAACTGTCCTCGGATGCAACAGGATCGTCCGAGGTTCCCGTCGGGGGCTCCGGCCACTTGGTGGGAACGGTCGGACTCATTTCCGCCGCTGACATCGTTGTCACGGTCACTGCAAGCACAGCCAACGGTGAGCCGCTCGCAGGCGAGCTGTCCTTCCCGAAGCCGTAAGCGGTCGCACGACAGAACGCGTTGTCTCGTTTCGGGCCCGAGCGCCTCGCCCATGGCAGCACCGCTGCCGGCATCGGGGTTACTTGTCGCAGCGGCATCAGACGTATCGGTGCATTGTAATGCACCGAGTCAACCTGCTCTTGTGGTGCACTCGGATGCAGCGATAGGCCCGATGGGCAGAAACTGTTCCTCGCTCCGGCGCCCGACGCTCTCAACGTGAACCAACCCGCCATCTCCAAACGAGAACGGGCTGACGATCGCTAACAGCCTTGGCGTTCGGAGAGGCGTCGGCGGTAGGCGGCGACGTTTTGTCGGTTGCCGCATTGGGTGTCGCAGTAGCGTCGAGATCGGTTCTTCGAGACGTCGATGAGCACGCTACTGCAGTCATGAGCGTCACAGACGCGCAAGCGGCTGACGCCTCCGTCTCGCACGACAATCGCCAGCGCCGTCGCGATTTCAGCGCCAAGGCGACGGTCCAGCTTTGCGTCATCGGGGGTGAAGTGGAGGTGAAGCGGTAGGCCGTCGTGCTGCACGAGTCGGGGGCTGGCGTTGGAGCGTACGAACAGACCGTTCAGCGCGTCGACCACACCTGGTGCATCGTCAGCATGGGCTCGCTCAAACATGTTGCGAAGAGCACTGCGCAACTTTCGCATGGCGAGCAATTCGGTCCGGTCGTTCGTGCGGCTGCCGGTGACCGTGTGCCGGGCGAGGTAGGCGTCGAGGTCTTCAAGAGTGGAGAGTAGATCGGTGTTGGCACCGTGATCATCGGTGTTCACCAGATCGACCGCCTCTCGGATTCCCACAAGAGTGTCATGGTCTATATTCACTTGACTCCTTACGGAAACGCTCATTAGTGTCATGAGCATAACATCGATAACCCATGACACTCGCCAACGAGGACGTCTACCGCAGCCGCATGCGGCCCGAGGCCCCTTCCTCTCGATCGCGGCCGCACTCATGTTCGGTCTCGGAGCAAGCGTCTCCAAAGTCGCACTCACCAGCGGGATCCAACCGGTCCGGCTAACTGCCCTGCGATGCACCGGCGCAGCGCTCGTGCTCTTCGTTTACATCCTCATCAGACGACCTTCGCTCCTGCGGATTCGACTGGCCGATCTGCCGATATTGATCGTGCTCGGACTGACCGGGGCCGCAGTCGTTCAATACCTGTTCTTCACCGCCATCGACCGCCTGCCGGTGGGGATTGCCCTATTGCTCGAGTTCACCTTCCCATTCCTGATCGCTGCATACTCGCGCCTCGTCTTGCGCCACCCAAGCAACCGGCGTAGCACGATCGCGATCGGGCTCGGACTCGGCGGGCTCGCCCTGGTGGCCAAGGTATGGACCGACACGGGGCTCGACCCGATCGGCATCGCGGCCGGGCTTGGCGCGTCGGCATGCATGGCCGCGTTCCTGATGATCGGCAAGAACGCGCTCAATACGCACCACCCCCTTACCCTTTCGTTCTGGATGTTCGCCGTCGCGGCGGTGTTCTGGGCGATCGCCGCGCCATGGTGGCAATTCGATACCGGTTCCCTTACTCGACACGCGCCATTGCTCGGTACGTTCGACGCAATCTCATTGCCAGTCTGGATGTCGGTCGTTTGGGTAATCGTGATGGGCACGCTCGTGCCCTATGCCGTCGAACTCGTCGCACTGCAGTACCTGACACCGACCGTCAAGGGCGTCACCGGAATGAGCGAGCCATTGATCGCCGCCGCGATCGCGTGGGCATGGCTAGGCCAGTCGCTCGACGGCATCCAACTCGTCGGCGTCGCCGTGACCATCATCGGAATCGCCGCAATCCAGTCCACCCAGTCCACCCAGTCCGCCGAGGGTCTGAAGTCGAGTTAGTACATCCTGCTTGAGTCGCCGCCGTCGACGGTCATCACGGCGCCGTTCACGAAACTTGCGGCGTCGGAACACAGCCAGGCGATCATGGCGGCGGATTCGTCGCTGGTACCGAGACAGTTCATGGCGGAATGGCGGGGCACAACCTGCGCGATGAACGCCAGCCCCGCATCGGTTGCCGGATCGATCATCTCCGAACGCGTGAAACCGGGTGCCACCACGTTGCAGCGCAACCCCTGAGTGGCGTAGTCGATAGCCGCACTCTTCGTAAGGCCGATCACGGCGTGTTTGCTCGCTGCGTAAGGCGCATGACCGATGGGGCTGGGTTTGTACCCGTAGATCGACGATACGTTCACAATCGACCCGGAACCGGCAGCGAGCATGGCAGGGATCTGGTACTTCATACCCAACCACACGGCTCGCAGATTGACGTTCATCACCTCGTCCCACTCGTGTTCCTCGACCTCGGCGACGGGGACGGCAACGGGACCGGCGATGCCTGCGTTGTTTACCGCGCAGTCCAAACGTCCGAAGGTTTGCATGATGCGTTGGATGAGCGCCTCGACCTGGTCGCGTTCGGTGACGTCTGTCCGTACGAACAGCGCGTCACCACCG
>JAYTKG010000585.1:0-1906 GCA_043730435.1 Acidimicrobiia bacterium
CTGAGCGATCTCGAACTGGGTGCGTTGGGCGGCGGTGGCCGACTTGCCCGGGCACACCCAGGTGCGAGAGATGTCGGCCAGGTATCCGACCGGGCCGACCATGTCGGTATCGACCGCCACCATTTCACCGGCCTGAATGGTGCGGTTGCCGCTCTCCTGAAACCAGGGGTTCGTGCGGGGACCCGAGGTAAGTAGGCGGGACTCGATCCACTCACCGTCGTGGGCAATGTTGGTGGCGTGCAGCTCGGACCACAACTGATTCTCGGTGACGCCAGGCTCCAGTTTTGAACGCATGCGTGCAACCCCGAGGTCGCACACATCCATTGACAGCTGCAGACAGGCCAACTCCTCGGGCGTCTTGATCACGCGGGCCAACTCGAGGGGCTCCTGCGCATCATGAAGCGAGATGCCCGCGTTGGTCAGATGCGCGGCCCCCCACGGCTCGCACCGATCGACGGCCAAGCGCTGGTCGACGCCTCCGTACTGGCGCATGAGATCGATAATCTCAGTCGCCCACACGCCGGCCTTCTCCTGCGTACGCGGACCGGCCATGAAGTAGAACCACGACGTGCTGTTACGCACTTCGTCGATCGTGGTGAGACCAGCAAGATTGTGCTGCGAAGAGGCGAACTCGAACATCACCACTGGACCGTCGACAGGAACGAATACGTAGCGACCAGGGCCATGCAACGTCCACACCGCCATGTTGCGCGATCCCGTCGCGTACCGGATATTCATGGGGTCGCTGAGAACTGCGGCTCCATAGTCGAGCCGCACGAGCTGTTCGCGGACTCTGGCCAGTCGGTCGGTGCACAGCTTGGTCTGATCGATTGCAGCGAGACGGCCAGGGACGTCGATACCGAGCGGTGAAAGCGTCATGGTGAAACGCTAGTTGGAGTCCTGCTTCAACGCCGTGTCAACGCAGAGGGCGGCCGCTACGACGAGCGCGTTGAGCGGCTGGGCCAACTGCGTGTGAATCTGCACCACGTAGTTGTCGGCCGTGGTGAACATGGCCTTGGCGAAACCCTCGAATGTCTTGGTGATGCGCGCCACCTCGGTACCGGTGTGGTCTTCAATGCGGAAGTTCCAGGCCCGCCAGTTCTCCGCCTTGATGGCGCCATAGGTGTGGCCCCCTGCCTGAAGGGTGAAGTGGATCTTGCCGAACACGTTGTCCTGCACGATGCGGCCGATCTCCTGATCGTTGCCGTCGGTGACGATGACCGTGCTCTTCATCACCTTCGCCGGCCGCGTGAGGCGCAGCAGAACCTGGCCTTGATTGTTCGTGATCTCGAGGCGGTGCGTCATGAACTGGTCGAGGCTGGTGACCAGTCGCAGTGCCTTCTTGGCTGCGCTTTGGCCGACTTGATTGACGGCGGCGAGTTGCTGGCCGTCCTTGTTGAACACGCTGTACTGGTTGTTCAACTCAATGAGTTTGGCCTTCTGATTCACCACCAGGATCGGCTCGGTGAAAATGGTGCCCGCACCCTCGAACGCGACACCTGTGATGTTGGCGCTGCGGCGTCCCTGCTGGCCGTACAGCTGCTCTTGGATCTTGGCGGCGTCACCCTCGTTGCCCACCGTCATTGCGCTATCGAAGCGGTCCAGACGGGTCGGCTGCAGGGGATCGGTGGCCTGCACTCCATTGGTGCTGACGTGTTCGGTCCACACGTTGCCGTCCCAGTAACGCATTTGATGACGACCCATCGGGTCGGGGTGCCAGCCGGCTGGAGTGCTGCTCATGGCAGCATCGTAGGCACGTGTGCGCTGGTCGCTGATCAGTGAAGTTCGTGGGCCATGAGGATGACCTCACGAGCGAACGGATCGAGCTGCCGCTTGGCGATGCGCTCGGTGAGGTTGATGACCGTTGACGGATCGTCGACCATGCCGCTCCACCGGATGTAGCCGC
>JAYTKG010000586.1:0-8532 GCA_043730435.1 Acidimicrobiia bacterium
CGTCACGTTTTTCCGGTCGATGACCCCGGTGAACGAGATCGCCAAACTCAACATCGGCAGCCGCCCGGCGTCACGCACGGCTTCGCAACGCATCGAAGATTTGCGGGCCATCCCGTGGGTGTTCAGCTGGAGCCAATGCCGCGTGATGCTGCCCGGGTGGTACGGCGTCGGCTCTGCGTTCCAGGCATGGGCGGGAAACGATGCCGACCGCATCGCCACACTGCAGAGCATGCATCGCCGGTGGCCGTTCTTTCGGTCGGTGCTTTCCAACATGGGCATGGTGCTGGCCAAGACCGACCTCGGTATCGCCGCCCGCTACGCGGAGCTGGTCGTTGACCCGGTGTTGCGTGACGAAACGTTCGGTCGCATCGCCGATGAGCACGCGCTGTCCATCCGGTGGTTCAAAACCATTACCGGTCACGCAGAGCTGCTCTACGACAACCCGTCACTCACCCGATCGATCCGCAACCGCTTCCCCTACCTCGACCCGTTGAACGAACTCCAGATCACCCTGCTGCGGCAATACCGCAGCGGCGACCAAGACCCCCTCGTCCAACGTGGTATCCAACTCACGCTCAACGGCCTCGCCACCGGCCTACGCAACTCGGGTTAGAACGCGGCTCGACGGCCCTTGACTGTCCCCTCGGGTGAGACTGCCACTGCGGCCGACGACGCGAGCCGAGTCTCTCGTGATGTGGACCAGGCGCTGCTGCAAGCAGGAATTGGTTTGAGTCCGTCAGCCTTATCGCTGCATCCGAGTGCACCATGACACCCGGTCGATGTGATGCATTAGCGCACCGATAAGGCTGACGCACTCGTCACGAACTACCCGTACCCGACCGCAATAAGGCGCAGCCCTCAGGAGACAACAGAGTGGGTTCAGCCCAGCTCACCCAGCTCACGCTCGATGGCCATCAGCTCTTCTTTGGTGCCCTGCACCTTCGGCCCCGTGAACCACTTGCGGCCGGACAACTGCCAATACAGCCAGAACAACAGCCCTGAACCGATAATCAGCGGGCCGGTGAAGTTGAAGTTGTTCTGATGGAACGCGGTCACCTCGTCGGGCGTGCCCGCAGCGGTCACCGTCTTGCCGAACACCGGCCAGAAGGGACGAAACACCGGGGCGAAGAACAGGATTGTGATGAAACAGATCCACGCCAGCGCGGTCCAGCCAACCAGCTTGTGTTTGCCCTTGAGATGCCAGGGGCCCGTCTTGAAATCGGGGTTCGTGAGACGCAGGTAGATGGGGATGCCGTAGGCGATGTAGAGCCCGATCACACAGATGCCGGTCATGGCGAAGAACGCCGTTGAGAAGCCGCCCTTTTGGTAGATCGACAGCAGACCCAAGATGGCCGACAGCACCACGCCGAGCCAGATGGCATTGGTTGGCGTGCGGGTTCGCGGGTTGATCTTGTGCCAGTGCTTCGACCCGGGAATTGCACCGTCGCGGCTGAAGGCGTAGATCATGCGGCTGTTGGCCGTCACCGAGGCCATGCCACAGAAGAACTGGGCCACGATGCAGATGAACACCAGGAACTTCGCCAACCCGGTTCCGACCGTTTCGCTGATCAGTCGCGGCGCCGCGTTCACCAGAAACGTGTCACCGCCACTGCCGAACGCCACCTGGGCGAGACGGTCAGGGTCTTTCGGCAGTGCTGCCGTCATGGCGAGGTTGAGGAAAAACGCTGCGATGGCCGACACATAGATCGCTCGAACGATGGCCTTCGGCGCCTCTACTCGCGCACCGACTGTTTCCTCGCTCACATGGGCCGAAGCGTCGAACCCGGTGATCGTGTACTGAGCAAGCAGCAGGCCAAGGCCGAACATGTAGACGATGACGAAACCCTTGCCGCTCCATCCCGCAAGTGCACCGTCTTGACCGCCATCGAGTACATGGCCAAGACCACGCTTGTTGGTGCCTGAGAACAGCAAGGCAGCGAAAATGATGGCGACACCAACGACATGCCACCACACGCTGATGTCACCGAGCAGCTTGACCAGCTTCACCCCGAAGGTGTTGAGCAACCCGTGGGCAATCAGCATCGCGAGGAAGATGAAGAACACCGTCCACGCAGTGAGCTTGAAGCTGTCGTCAAACATGCGGATGAAGTAGCCGACGAAGATCGCAAGGGCGTAGTCGACGGAGGCAATAACACCAATCTGGCCAAGAAGGTTGAACCACCCGGTGAACCACGACCAGCGAGCACCGTTGTTTCGTGCCAGTTTTGCTGACCAGAAATACAGACCGCCAGCGGTGGGATACGACGAGCAAATTTCGCCCATCGCCATGCCGACCAGCAACGAGAAGAAGCCGACGATGATCCAGCCGAGCGTGATAACTCGCGGACCGCCGGTGACAAGACCGAGCCAGTACGACGTCATGCCGCCGGCGAGGATGGAGATGATGGAGAAGCTGATGGCGAAGTTGCTGAATCCGCCGAGGCCTCGTTTCAACTCTTGGGCGTAGCCAAGTGCGTGTAGATCGTCACGATCGGTGTCGATGGTTGCCAATCCGGGTTCCCCTTTTGTCGTGGATGTGACCCGGTGTGTCGTTGCCCCCGCAACGGCCAAAGAACCGGGATCAGTCCATTTCTAGCAGGTGGCCGGAACGACCCTCGCCATCTTGCCGGTGCTGATCGAAAGCAACCAGCCGATTAGGTCGGCGCGTTGGTCTTGGCTGCGCCCATGTTGTTGTTCATGTCGACGGTGCCGGCGGCTCCGGTTCTGCCAGAGATCACTGCTCTCGTTGCCGTTTGGGTTGCGTGGGAGTTCAGCAACGGGGCGGGACCTACGTTGGCCGGGGAAACGAAGTAGCCCTGGAGCGTACCGACGCCCGGTTCGAGAGATACCTCCAACCGGTAGTTTTCGTTCGGCGTCAGTCCGGCCAGTTCGTAAACACCGTCGACATCGGTGTAGACGGTCGTGACGATAACGCCAGCGCTGTTGTAGACCGACACACCGATTCCTGCAAGGTTGCTGGCAGGGCCCTCATCGCGTATCCCGTTGGCGTCGAAGTCGTTCCACACCACGCCACCGATGCTGGCGGTGTACGCCGGGTCGGCGAATCGCACACCGACCTTTAGCGGTTCGCCGGTGAGCAGCGTGAACGGCCCGTTCAGACCGATGAGCGTTGCGGTGTAGGCAATGCTGTTCCATGACTCAAGCGCGGTGGCCTTCGGGGCCGGAACCGATCCGTTGAGCCGGGTCCGTAAGGAGATGTGAAGTTTCTCACCCGGTGCGAGTGGTAGCGCCGGTACATAGACGAGGCCGAACGAGAGGGCCGGGGTGGCCGTCGATGTCGCCCATGTATCGGGAGCGCATCCGGTCGGCCCGTTTACGGTACCGACGGCAGCGAACACCCCACCAGACGCCCGGACTTGATCGCCAGCGGTGCTGTCCCAGCGGCAGGGATTACCCGAGGTACTTAGGCCGACGGTGTACTGGCCGGCTGGCACGGGCGTCATCACTCCGAAAGCATCCTTACGTTGCACACTGTCGATGGCGATGAGCTCTTGGTTCCACTCCGAGAAGCGCGGTTCGCCAGGTGCCGCTACCGTGACGTCCCCCACCGACGGAAGAATGTCCACCAGATCAAGGCGGCTCAGCGGCGACGAGCCGCTATTGGCGAGCTCGATGTTGTAAGAGACTGCGCCGGAGAGATCCGTTGTTGCCGTCGCCGGATAGTAGGTGGGCACGGTGTCGCTGGCACCTTGCACGGTGGCCGTCGCGCTCAAGGCTTCAGCACCCTGGGGCATTGTCCATGACGCTTGGTTGCCAATGCAGAGCCGGTCGGTCTTGCCTCCGTCACCGTCGAAGTCACCGGTGTCGGGCTGATCGTCGTTGCACCACACCGTGTTGTAACCCGACACGCCTGAAGTCGGGTCATATGGTGACGAGGTCGAGTTTGATGTCACCGTGATACCGGGGATCACGGTGGACTTCATGCGGGCCGACACGTACACGCCGACTGCGGATGCCCCTGACCATCCACCGTGGAGGGAGCAGCCCTTGAAGGTCCAACGCAGCAAGGTGCGGGCACCGGATGCATTCGGGATCACTTCGAACAAGGGGGTTTTGCAGCCGGGCTGCTGAGTCGGGTCGAAAGCCACGGGGGCGCCGCCTTCCACACTGACGGCAGCGTAGGAGGTCCACCAGTTGCCCGCGGCACCGAAGGTGTAGTCGAGGTTCTCGTCCAGAAGTTGGGTGATGACCGGGTCGATGAGGTCACCGCCCGCCTGCTCGTTGTTGATGACACGGATTGAATAAGCGATGTCACGCGACCCCAGCTTGGTGGCACCGGCGTCGCTCACGGGACCGGGGTTCAACCAGTCGGGAGGCGGGCCGAGTGGGATATTAGGCGCGCCAATCACGAAACTCTGCGTATTGGGCAGGGCAGTCGGTGGGTACACGTTCACCGTGCTGCAGCTGGTACCGACGGCAGGAGCCACCTGCGTGGCGCAGTTCTGAACTGGGGTGCCCGACGTGAGGGGCGAGTCGGTAAAGGTCCGAAGCCACATGCTGCCGGAGGTGTTGGCGGCAACGTTGATGCGGATCTTGGTGAGATTCTGGAATCGGTACTGGCTGAGTTCCTGACCAGGCAGCGCGCATCCGGCGGGCTGCGGTGAGGTCCACAGCAGAACCCCCGTTATCGGTACGTACCCGACGCCGCAATCGACCGAGACGGTCAGACCACTGTCGGCACCAAGGTTGTGCACGACGAGCCCGGTCGGAAGCACATCTTCGATCGAATAGGCCACGGTTTGAGCCGGCGCATAAATGCTCCAGGCGTTGAGACCGCCGATTGCAGCGTCGCTGCCCCACTTCGAGAACGGACGGATGTAGGTGGACGCAACACAGTCACCAAACGGAGTGACGGTGACGGCGGCGGCGGCGGCGGCATCGCCCGTCACACCGGTCGCCGCCATTTTCGCGTTCGCAACGAGCGGTCCGGGAACTGGCGAACCGATCGGCTTGCAGGACGGAGCCTGCACTTTGATCGCGATCGAACCACTTGAGCCAGCAGTCAAGGGGTCGGTGAGCTTGAAGCTCAGCGTGTTCGCTGACACCGAACTACTCGTAACGAATCCACCGATCGTGGGCGAGTCGACAATGTAAAGCGGAGCGGGAATGTCGATCTTCAGCGTCGCCGCCGCGCAGTCGGCGACCGACGACGCGCAGGCAAATCTTGCGGTGTACGTGAGCGATCCGTCGGCGGCAACGGTCGTTACTGATGGTTCAAGGGAGACCTGCACGCTGGCGCTGCCTGCCGCGAAGGCAAGACCCGTCGCGGCAAGCAGGGCAACGGTCAAGAGGCCGCCGGTGACCAACTTTCGATTCATGCCGATTAAATCGGCGGTCGGCCGCTGTGACTGAACCGCTCTGCACCTTTTCAGACGGCGTCTTGACCACCTGCGGAGACCTCGACGCCAGGTGGTCTCGGCGGCGTGTGGCTTAGGTCAAGAAACCCTTGAGAAGTGCGCCGGTGCCGGCGACGTGGCTCTCCATTGCGTGACGCGCTCGTCGGGCATCGCCATCCAGAATGGCGGTCACCACCGCCCGGTGCTGACTGTCGGAATGCTCGATGTTGCGCGAAAGCACCGGAATGGCGGCAAGCAGTTCATCGAGCCGAACCTGCACTTCAGCCACCGACGTTGCGATGGACGTCGAGCCGCTGAGCTCGCCGATGGCCAGATGTAGCCGGCTATCAGCGATACGACGACGGTCAGGAGATGCCCGGTCAACCTCGTGAAGCCGCGAGGTCAGCATGGCGCGTTCGTCGTTGGTGAGGTCTCGATTGGCTGCGAGCTCGGCTGCGCCGGGTTCAACGATGGAGCGGAACGCCAGCGCGTCATGCAACGCGCTGCCCATAATCCTGGCCGCCAGTTTCGGATCGACCGTCTGGCGGTTGCAGGTGTCGTACAGCACAAAGGTGCCGCCCAAGCGACCGCGGCGACTCTCGACGAATCCGGCGTCCTGTAACGCCTTGATGGCCTCACGCAACGTAACCCGGCTTACGTTGAGGAACTCGGCCAGCTCGCGTTCGGGTGGCAGTCGTTCACCCTGGCTCACCATGCCGAGTCTGATGGCTTGCATCAATCTCTCGACAGTCTGCTCAAAGGCGTTGCCATTCTTCACGGGTCGAAATGCTGCTGCGGGCGGCCGGCCGAGCAGCATGTCGGTCACTGCGCTATCACCTTCAAGAACCGGTCGAATAAGTCTGCCGCCCGCTTCTCGGCATCGCCCGTCGTGCGGAGGGTCTGTTCAAGCAAGTCGTCAACGTCGAGGCCCCGCTCGCTCATGATGGCCGCACCGCCACCGGCCAACCAGTTTCGGAGCATCTTTTCATTGAGTTCCGGGTGGAACTGGGTGGCGAAACTGCGGCCGATACGGAACGCCTGATTGGCGTTGGCGTTCTTGGCTAAAAGTGTCGCTGCCGGCGGCAGTGTCCAGTGATCGTCGTGCCATTGGAACCACGGCCCTCTGACCAAAATATCCTGGCCAATACCGGTGGACTCCACCTCGTACCAGCCAATCTCCGGCGTGGCCGACTTGGTGACGGTTCCGCCATGAGCGGCGGCGAGAAGTTGACTGCCGAAGCAGATGCCGAAAACAGGTAGGTCGCGATCGGCCGCATCACGAAGGAGCGCAAGCTCCGGCTGCACCTGGGGTTGGACGTGATCCCAGTAGACGGACCATTCCGACCCGAGCGAAATCACCAGATCGAACCCGTTAAGCATCGGCCATGACTCCGGCTGCTCACGCACCACGGTGGTAAGCGCATACCCGTGATGTTCCGCTCGCGCTCCAATGAACCCCGCGTCCGAATCTCCATCATTCCCCAAAACCAAAGCACGCATTACCGAAATCCTATACGGGACCGTGTGCCGTGCTCGAAGAATTGCCGAGCGAAGCGAGAATGAGCGCCAGGAGCGGTAGCGACCAGCGAAGTAGCTGCGCGTTTAGACCCTCTCAAAGTAGCGGCGGAGTTCCCAGTCGCTTACGTGGCGATTGAAGGCGGCCCACTCTTCCTCGGCGGCGTGCAGGATGTGGAAGTGCACATCCTCACCGAAGCACTCTTTCGCAATGGTTGAGTTGCGCCACAGTTCGATGGCATCAACGATGTTCCACGGGATGCGGGGCAGGTCTTTGGCCTCGTAGCCGTTGGCCATGTACGGCTCGCCCGGGTCGATCTTGTGCTCGATGCCGTAAAGGCCGCCAGCGAGTTGTCCGGCGAAGGCGTGGTAGCCGTTGGCATCGGCCCCGGGCACGCGACATTCAACGCGCATGCCCTTGCCCTGTCCGACAACGCGGAACCCAAGCGTGCGATTGTCCACTCCCCAACCGACACCGGTGGGCGCCCACGAACCGGGTTGGAAGCGCTTGTAACTGTTGATGGTCGGTGCGTACAGCAACGAGAACTCGCGTGCGGTTTGGATCAGCCCGCCGAGGTACCAGCGGAATGTTTGACTCATGTGGTGCGCTTCGTGACCCGCCATCAGAGACTCGTTTCCATCAGCTGACCAGAGGCTGGAATGGATGTGGTAGCTGCTGCCGGTATCGCCCATGTCGTACTTGGCCATGAAGCTGATTGACCGGTCGTTGAGCGCCGCAATTTCCTTGATGGCGTTCTTGAAGAAGGCATTGGCATCGGCCATGGCCAGGGCGTCCATGTAGGTGAGATTCATCTCATGCTGCCCCATACCGGCCTCACCCTTGCTGGTCTCCACCGGCAATCCGGCGGCCTTCAGCTGTCGGCGGATCTGCCCGATGATGTACTCGTCTTTGGTGGTCTGCAGAACGTGGTAGTCCTCCAGGAACGGTGAGTGATTTTCAAGGTTCTTGTAGCCCTTCGCATGGGCCTCACGGTAGGTCTCGTAGAAGAGGAAGAACTCGATCTCGCTGCCCAGCATGGGGGTGAAACCCATGCCGTTGGCTTTGGTGATCTGGTCTTTGAGAATCTGGCGGGGCGACACGTCGATGGGCTTACCGGTGTCGACGTCTTCGAGGTCGCACATGACCAGCGCGCTCTTTTCGATCCACGGGCAGAGGCGAATGGTGCCGGGGTCGGGCACGCTGCGCATGTCGCCGTAGCCCCGGTCGTAGTTGGCAAAGCGGTAGCCCGGAACGGCGTTGTTATCCATGTCGGTGGCGATGAGGTAGTTGCAGTTTTCGGCACCCTCACTGAGCACTACATCGAGGTAAAACTCGCCATCGCAACGCTTGCCGACTAAGCGCCCTTGATGGTCGGCGAAGCACACGACAACGGTGTCGACGTGACCTTCGTTGATCAGCGTGGCCAGATGCTCGGGGGTGAGCGTGCGGTTCTTCCCTCTGTCCATTGTGGCTACTCCGGTGTGGTGTAGGCGGCGGTGATACCGCCATCGATAAGGAGGCTCTGGCCCGTCATGAACGAACTCTCATTGCTGGCCAGGAACAATGCACCGTTGGCAATTTCGATCGCTTCACCGAAGCGGCCCATCGGCACATGGACAAGCCGGCGTTGGCGTTTCGCGTCATCGGAAAGGAACTTGG
>JAYTKG010000587.1:0-4145 GCA_043730435.1 Acidimicrobiia bacterium
TTGATCTGGGTCAGTTGTTGGGTGAATGAAGCGACTGCCGGCCCCTGCTGCTCGGCCGCTCGCGCCTTCAAATCGACGATATAGGTGTTGACGTAGGTGTTGGCAATAGCGGCGGCTTGCTGGGGATCGGACAGGGTAACGCCCACCGTCACAAGATCACTGCGGGGCTCATGGGTGACCGTAATCGCACGCGAGACACTGTCGGTGGTTTGGCCCGGGTACTGCGTTGCAACCTTCTCAGCAATAAATGAACTCTGCAGAACGCTAAGCTGACTGAGGACGTAGCGGTCGGGGTCATTTAAAAATACCGTGCCACCCAACGCATTCTGCGGTGGCTGAATGTTCACTAGTGCTTTGGCTCGGTAGGTTGCGACCTTGTCGCCGTTGGCGAAATAGCCGACGATGGCACCCAGAATCGACAACAGCACTACCAGCCACCAGCGGCGGCGAATAGCCGAGACAAGATAGGACAATTCCACTAAAGTATCCTTCCAAATTGGAACAAGTGCTCCACGAACGGAATGTGCGGTAGAGCGCGGGCTATTAATTTATGAATGCGACGGAGATGCATGCGCGACTTTCTCAAGTGAGACACCATCCGACAGTTCGGTCGAACGAATTGCGGTCGTGTGGCGCCGGGGTATGCGCCGGGGAGGCTGGTCGGCTCGCAGGGTCATGCCACGGCAGAGACAAATGAATGGGATCCAGGACCCGAGAAAGAGGCTCTCGGACAGTGACATCACTGCGATGGCCAGGAAAGCGATGACGATCGCCGCACCTACCGGGCTTCCGCTCCGAGCCAACCGCAGAGACGACAGAAGTGTTCGCACGAACAGGCACAAGAAGAGGAAAATGCCGATGCCACCGACTTGCAGGACAACATCCAACACACCGTTGTGGGCATGGAATGCCCGAAAACCGATGCGGCGCATCATAGAGAATGTCGGTTCGACGTTCTCGGAGATCCACACGCCGCCGTAGCCGTAGCCCAAAGCCGGTCGGCGCGCTATCGCCCAAAGCACACCCGACCAGATGTTGGTACGGCCGGTAAACGTGGCATCCTTGCCGTACGCAGCGAGGATGATCGGCAAGGTACTCAGACCGACCACCACCGAAACCAGCAACCCGGCAAAGGAAAAGAAGACGAACGGCGCAGTCATGCGCTTTTGTTGCTTTACAAAGGTGCGCAACCAGTTCCAGGCGGTTATAACGAAGATAATGCCAGCCAGTCCGGTCCCGGAACGCGAACCAATCAGGAGCACCGACATCGCGCCGAAGGCCGCCCAACGTACGCGGCGGCGCGTCTCAAAGGCGAGCACGAACACCACGCCGACAACCAGCAGCGTGCTCATGGCGTTCTTGTGATTGAACGGTCCGTGCCATCCGGGTAATGCGCCCTCATTCAATGTTGCGGCCTGCACCCTTGCGTGGGGGTTGATCACGAGGGTGATAACGATATAGCCGAGCAATGTGTAATACCCGGTGAGAAATCCACGGACAATGAGGTCAGCGGGAACAGATGCGCCTATGGCAAGAAAGACAAATGCGGGTATCAGGAACCGTTCCGACTTGTTCACGAACAGAGTCGAGTCGTAAACCCACGTAGCGCTTACCAGACACCACCCCAGAAAGGCGACCGCCGCAATGCTGATGCGCATGCGTGCGAAGGTGCCGCGTGCCGATGTAAGCAATGCCACTACCCCGAGGCCAGAGACACCAAGGATCGCAACGGTCGGCAGCGGAATAGCCTCAAAGGTGATCAACGGCATGAGGAACAGATAGGTGAGGATGAGCCGTTCATGGATCACCTCGTTCGGTATGCGGGCGCTCTGGCTCATGGCCCGCCGTCGGACGAGCGGCTGATTGATTGTTGCCATCAGCGGTTGGCCAGCCGGGAGGAGTCGTCTCGTTCCCATCGTGTGCCGGTGCGTTGGGCCAGCACCCGCCCGGCGGTCACGAAACCGGCGTAGACCGTTGCGTCTGCGAGTGACGACGGGCCTCGCACCGAGCGCACCAGTGAGGTGACGGTCTGCCTGGTGGTGAGCGGAGCGACGTCAGGGAACATCATGCTGAGCTGCCGATTGCCGCGCACATTGCGAGCAAGTACACGAGTGAGCGAACGGCCATCCTGGGGTGGGCGCACCACGACGGGCGGCGCTTCGATGATCTCGGCCCTGCCTTCTGGCACTACTCGTGCCGCGAAAAGATCGTCACCTAACACATCCGGGAACGCGCCGAAGAGCTGTCGGGTTTCCCATGACAGTCCGTAGCTTCCGCCACCGGAGAACTCCGCTTGCAGCTTAGACATTCGGCCGCGAGCCCGGTGGAATGAACAAACCAGCCAACTCGCACCATCCACATCGACCACAGCGGGCGGTCGAGCACCTCCTACTCCCGCTGAAAGTCGAGCAAAGACCGCCCGTGCCGATGCCGCCGACATGGCGACATCGGCATCGAGATAGATGCGTGGGCCGGGTCCGAGTTGGGCTTCGGCTGCCCGGATGGCGCCCGTCTTACCGGGTTCTGGAATATCGAGAACAGTGATCCAATCGGCGACTGCTCGGGCCTTGGCGACTGTATCGTCGCTGCAACCGTTGGCGGCCACGATCACCGTGACTTCATGAGGCGCAAACCCATCGAGCAGGACACGCAGGGTGTGTTCGATGACGACCGACTCATTGTGGGCCGGGATGATGATGGCGGGTTGCAGAGTCATGGCCACAGCACGCCCTTTCGTTCGCGGGCCCAGGTGCGTTCGAGCACGTGGTTTTCCTGCTGCTGATACTTGTGGAGCGCAACCCATGATGCGACCACGAGAGCGACCTCGGAGATGAACGTTGCCGCCAGCGCACCCTTCCAGGAGAACTTCGGAATGAGGATGATGTACAGCGTGAGCGACAGCAGGGCCGAACCGATGTTGAACATCATCCGCGTGCGGACT
This sequence comes from Acidimicrobiia bacterium, assembly GCA_043730435.1. Classification (GTDB taxonomy): domain Bacteria; phylum Actinomycetota; class Acidimicrobiia; order Acidimicrobiales; family Ilumatobacteraceae; genus JANMCE01. The sequence continues at coordinate 2,942 of JAYTKG010000587.1, forward strand.
TTGCCCAGTCCGAGCAGGCCATTGTCGGCGAAATTTCGACAACCTCGCAGCAGCACGAGCGGCGACAACCACCGCAGCTGCGTGATCGCGGTCGTGAAGTTGGGCGCCAGAATTCGAAGGATGAACGGCCCCATCACGTTGAGACCGATCACCGCCAGCACGCCGTAGCCGACGCCGAGCGCAGTGAATTTTCGCGCCCGATGGACGTGCTCACTCAGTTGGGTTCCGCGCTCGACTGACTGCGTGTGTGTAGCGCTTTCCATGGCGGCCAACGGCACCATGGCCAGACGGGCGACTCGGTATGCAATGCCGTAGAGGCCTGCGTCCTCCTTAAAGTGTGAGGCGGCCATGATGGGCTTGTCGCCTTCCTCGTTCACGGCGTACGAACCAACCGACACGATGAAGGTGGCGGCCGTCGCCAGATGGTGACGCATGGGTTGGCCCGGACTCGGGAAGAACCCGAGCCGTCGCGCTATCAACAAGCTCCAGACGAGCCAGATCGCGAGCTGCGTTACCAGCAACGCCAGCCCGATATTCACAAAGCTGATCGACCCGAATCGCCACAGCGCGCCCAAGGCAACGGCCTTACCCAACGCTCCGGTCGTGCGAACCCATTGACCGGCCCGCACCGAAATAGTGGACTGCGCCAACATGGCAAGCGGCAGCACGGCTGCTGCACCAATCAACTCGGCCGCTGCGAGCGCCGCGATACTTGCAAGTGAAACTTCATGGATCAGCAGTCCGCCCAGCACCATCACAACAGTCATGCCAAGCGCACTCAGCATGCAGAGAAAGGTCAGCGTCGAGTGCATCGTGGTAGATGCCGCTTCGCGTTCGCGCACGATCCACTGCGGAATGACCAGCGCCGCCCAACTGGTGCAACTGGCAACGGCGAAACCGATGATCCCGTAGATTCCGGCGTACTTGCCGTACTGCACCGTACTGAAATGATGACTCACGATCAGCACGGACACCATTGAGGCGACCAGGGTGGAGCCTTCTGCGGTCAACGCCCACAGGAGGTTCTGCGACAGACCGTGTTTGCGGTGGGGTGTGGTTGGCGCAGGCACAGACAACCGCACGGGCACTCACATCACTTTCGACAAGGGCTTCTCTTCGGCACAAAGAGTCAGGGGGACCAGCGTGGGACCGCGCCCGACTTTACTGTCGGTGTTGGCGCGAAAGGAGAGTCGTCCGGGCTCAC
>JAYTKG010000588.1:0-3609 GCA_043730435.1 Acidimicrobiia bacterium
CGACAACGAGACCGTGGCCGAAAGCCTGCCGTCAACGGATCGCTTCGCCTACAAGCGCAACTACCCACTGGGCGATCTGTTCGGTCACCCGGTCGGCTATTTCTCGCTGAAGTACGGCACGACCGAGGTCGAGTCGGCCTACAACGACGTACTCACCGGCAAGACCGCACAACAGGAACTGAAGGGTATCGGCAGCATGTTTTCGGGCAAGGTCAACACGGGTGATGTGTACCTCAGCCTGCGTGCCGACCTCCAACGAGAAGCCCGCGACGCGCTCGGCGACAAGGAAGGTTCCGTCGTACTGCTCGACCCACGTAGCGGAGCGATAAGGGCCATGTGGTCGAACCCCAGTTACGACCCGAACCTGATCGCCGATCACGACTTCACCAAAGCCGACGAAGCGCGCTCGTTGTACCTGTTGAATCCCGAGAAGCCACTGCTGGCTAACGCCTACCAGGAGCGCTACATGCCGGGCTCCACCTTTAAGGTCATCACCGCCGCAGCCGGTTTCGAAAACGGAGCGCTCAAGCTTGATTCGTCGTTCGACGTCAGCAAGGAGTGGCTGCCGCCGAACACCCAGATTCCCATCCAGAACTACGGCGGCGAATTGTGCGGCGGGCAGATGCAGCGAGTGTTCGAGATCAGCTGCAACATCCCGTTCGCGCAGACCTCGCTCGGCATGGGCGCCGACAAGATGGTGGCAGCAGTCAACAACTTCGGCTTCAACGAAAAGGTCCCACTCGACCTGCCCGATGTCGCTGCTTCCTACTTCGGCCAGGTGAAAGACTTCGACCAGGACGCCCCCAAGTTGGCCCAGTCGGGCTTCGGTCAGAACGCGGTGCAGGGCACGCCACTTGAGATGGCGCTCGTCGCCTCTGCGGTTGCCAATAAGGGCAAGATCATGGCGCCCTACGTCGTGGAAGAAACTCGCGATTCCGGCGGTGGCGTGTTGGCCAAGGCCAACCCGAAGGAGTGGAAGACCGCCATGTCACCACAGACCGCGGCGACGCTCAACAGCTTCATGATCGGCGTAGTCAACAACGGTACGGCGCGCTGCTGCATGAAGCTCGACAACGGCATCCAGGCCGCCGCCAAGACCGGCACCGCGCAACTCCGCGGACCGACCGAACCGGGTGGCCAGTCGTCACACGCGTGGATCATTGGTTTCGCTCCGGCGGAGAATCCGGTTGTGGCCTTTGCCGTGTTCGTGAAAGCCTCACCTGAGGTCACTGCAGGCGTTGGCGGCACCATCGCCGGCCCTATCGCCCGCCAACTCCTCAATAAAGCGCTGACGGTACTTCAGTGACCCGCGCCCCATCCCAGCCGATATGACATACCCTCCAATCCCCACCCCTTCGGTCGTGCCCCTCGATGACCCTCCCGCTGGCCTAACCTCTTCCTGACATGTCCGACACCGAACACCCCGTATTCAACGACCGCTACGAAGTGCACTCGCGCATCGGACGTGGCGGCATGGCCGACGTGTTCTTGGCCCGCGACCGGCTGCTCGACCGCCCCGTTGCGGTCAAGGTGCTGTTCCCCGAGTACGCCACCGACCCCAGCTTCGTCGAACGGTTCCGCCGTGAGGCGCAGTCGGCCGCCAACCTGACCCACCCGAACATTGTCGGCGTGTACGACTGGGGTCGTCAGGGCTCCACCTATTTCATCGTGATGGAATACGTGAACGGCCGCTCGCTCGCCGACATTCTCCGCGCCGATGGCGTCATCCTCCCCCAGCGTGCCGCCGACATTGCGTTCGATGTTGCTGGCGCGCTCGGCTTCGCACATGCATCCAACGTGGTGCACCGTGACGTGAAGCCCGGCAACATTTTGGTGAACCCGGCCGGAGCGGTGAAGGTGGCCGACTTCGGCATCGCTCGCGCCCTCAACTCGGCCCACGAGCAGGATCTCACCCAGGCTGGCGCCGTCATGGGCACCGCCACCTACTTCTCACCCGAGCAGGCCCAGGGTTCCACACCCGACCCGCGAAGCGACCTGTATTCGCTCGGCATCGTCATGTACGAAATGGTGTGCGGCAAGCCGCCGTTCACGGGTGACAACCCCGTCGCCATTGCGTACAAGCAGGTGCACGAGATGCCGCGCCGCCTACGCGATGTGGCGCCAGAGGTTCCGGCTGACTACGAAGCCATCGTCATGAAGCTGCTCTCCAAGAGCCCCTCCAACCGCTACGCCAACGGTGACGAACTACGCGCCGACCTCAAGCGCTTCCGCGATGGCCTGCCCGTGTCGGCCGCACCCCGCCCGGCCGCAACCGTGGAGCCGGTTGCTCCCACCACGATGAACGCTCCTGTCACACCCGCTCGTGGAACCGAGATCGTCCGCCCGGCGTCAGCCACCACCGTGCAGCCGCGCCAGCAGGTCGAAGTTGTACGACACCAACCCTCCCGGGTCAGCAACGACCCCATGATCGCCCAGCAGCAACGCCCCGCCGCCCGACCGGCGCCAACCGGACCCGCCTACGACGACGAGCCCAAGCGCACCGCCTGGTACATCGCCGCCGGCGTACTGGTGCTCGTCCTGGCCGGTCTGCTCACCTGGTTCCTCACCCACACCAACAAGACCGCCAAAGCACCGACCCCCGCGCAGGTCATTATTCCCAGTGACCTCATCAACCAGCCACTCGAGATCGTCCAGCAGCAGCTGCGCGATCTCAAACTCAACCCAATGCCTGAGGGCCGGGTCACCGATCAGGCTGTGCTGGGCAATGTCTTTCTGCTGGATCCGCCAGGTGGCACATCCGTCTCAGCACTCTCCAATGTGAAAGTCATCTTCAGCGCGTCGCCCAACAAGAAGACCGTCAGCAACTTCGTCGGCGGTACCGACGTCGCGGCCAAGACGAACCTGACCGCGCTCGGTTTGCCGTTCGTTATCAACGGTGTCGAGTCGGCCGACAAACCGGTCGGCACCGTCATCGCGCAGGATCCGCTACCCGGCGACTATCCGCCCGGCACCAAGGTCACGCTCACTGTTTCCAACGGTGTCACGCAGATCGCGCTGCCCAACATCACCGGACTCGGCCGCGATGCCGCTATTAGCCAGCTCACGGCGCTCGGCCTAAAGCCCAGCTCGGAGCTGGCCGCCAGCGACGCTATCGAGAAAGACAAGGTCATCGGTTATAAGCCCGACCAGGTACCCACCGTTCCGAAGGACTCGCCGATCGTGATTCTGGTGTCCAGCGGCATCGGTGATCAGGTCGTGCCCGGCCTGGTCGGCCTCACGCAGGATGAAGCCTTCGCCAAGATCCAGGAGGCCGGCTTCCTTGTGGGCAACCCTGTGTCGAAGGACGTGCTGCTCGGGGGACCCGAGGACAGCAAGGTTGTCGCCCAGGATCCAGCGGCGAACACCAAGGCCGCCAAGAAGTCGAAGGTCACTGTCACCATCGGTCGCGGCGTCGCCCCCGCCACCACCACGACCCTCGCCCCCACAACAATCGCCACCACCACCACCGTCGCGGCAACGACCACCACCGTCGCCCCCGCGCCGGCCTTTAATGTTGCAGTGACGGTGAAGAAGACCACTGATGGCGACTCGGCGTACGGCCCGGCCGCAACGGCGACAGCACCCGCGAGCTACACGTGGCGCGTCGTC
>JAYTKG010000589.1:0-9241 GCA_043730435.1 Acidimicrobiia bacterium
CACGGGCCTGATCTTCCACGGCCGGGTTCCACCAGCGGTCGTACAGCACTACGTGGCTGGCGGCGGTGAGGTTCAACCCGGTGCCACCGGCCTTGAGCGAGAGCACGAGTGCACCCGGTCCCTTGAGGCTTTGGAAGTCATCGATCATGTGGTCTCTTGCTCCGCGCGCCAGGCTGCCGTCGTAACACTGCACCTTGGTGTTGGTGACCTTGGTGAGATGTGCGGCCAGCTTGCGTCCCCACGATGCGAAGTGGGTGAAGATAAGGATGCGTTCGTTGGCCTCGAACACCGACTCGATGATCTCTTCCAGCCGAGCGAGTTTGCCGGAGCGTCCGTCGAGCGGCAGGTCATCGTCCTGGTAGGCAGCCGGATGATTACAGATCTGCTTGAGCGCAGTGATGGCCGCAAGGATGGCGCCCTGTTTCGGCTCAGTGCCTACTTCGCTGCCGTCGGCCAGCAAGCGGTCAAGCACTGCTTGGTAGAGGCCGATCTGCTCAGGCGTCATGGTGCAGTGGTCGAGTTCGTCGATCTTGTCGGGAAGCTCGGCGGCAACCTCGGGCTCGGACTTGGTGCGGCGGAACACGAGGATGCCGTTCAGCGCGCGCAGTCCGGCTTCACCCTCGCCCGCCATCTGGTTGATGAACGCGGGCCGTGTGCCGACAAGACCAGGGTTGGTGAAGTCAAGAATGGCCCACAGGTCACCGAGGCCGTTCTCAACTGGAGTGCCGGTAAGGGCAATGCGCGAGTTGGCGTTGATGCGGCGCAGCAGCTGGGCCGACTGGTTGGCCGGGTTCTTGATGGCCTGTGCTTCGTCGAGCACGACGCGTGCCCAGGTGCGGCTGGCAAGTACATCGATGTCACGCACGGCTGTGCCGTAGGTGGTGATGACCACGTCGACCTTGTCCATCTTGGCCAGCAACTCGTCGTCCTCGGCGCGGGTGCCACCGTGATGCACGATGACCCGGAGCTTTGGTGCGAACTTCTTGGCCTCGGCGGCCCAGTTGCCGACGACGGCCGGGGGAGCGATGACCAATGCCGGGCCGCCGCTTGATGTGCGAGCGAGGTGGGCGAGGGTGGTGGGGGTTTTGCCGAGGCCCATGTCGAGGGCCAGACAGCCGCCGAGACCGGCCGCGTCAAGGAAGCCGAGCCATGCCAGGGCTTGGGCCTGGTAGCTGCGGAGTTCGCCCTTGAAACCTTCGGGTGAGGTGATGGGCTCGCGGGAAACGTCCTTGGCTCGGTTGAGCAGTTCGGTGGCCCAGCTGTTGCCCTCCACCATCACGCCGCCGCCCCACGGCGACCCTTCCAGCCCAATGCCGTGACGCAGAATTTCGGCACCGGTCATCTGCTTCTTGGCGGCTCGTTCGGCCAGCGCGGCAGCGGCTTCCTTTAGATCGACGCGATCAAGCTCGATCCACTTGCCGTGCGACTGCACTAGCGGGCGAGCCTCGTTGGCCAGCCGGGTGATTTCGGCGGCGGTGAGTTCCACATCGTCGAACACGACCGACCAGCGCACGTTGCTGAGCTGATGGGCGCCGACCACGGAGTTGGCGCTGGAGATCTCGGTGAAGAGGCGAAGCGTGGGTGTTGCTTTCTTACGAGACAGTGCCGGGACGCGAACTTCGAAGCCGGCAGCTTCCAGCGTTTCGCCCGTCTCGGTCATGAGTTCCCATGCCTCTTGCTGGCTGAGAACAACCTGGCCGCGTCGGAGCTGACCGGGCCGATGTAGCACGGGGTAGACCCGTTCGAGGCGGGACAACTCATCGGCGATGGGCCGAGTGTTGGATGTTGCGCCGAGCGCGACTTCGATGGGCAGATAGCGGCTCTTCGGACCGGGTCCGAGCACGCTCAGCATCCATGCGCCACCGCCGTCGGGTGGGTCGAGTTGCACCACAAGCTTCGGGCGACCAAGCGACGTAACCGTGCGGGACCACTGCTCTAGTCGACGGGTGACATCGGCGGCGAGACCGAACGGCACGGGAAATTTCGAGCCGTTCAACCGAGTCATGATGGCCTCGGAAACGTCGGCCGCGTTGTTGGTGGTTGGTGGCGGTGCGGGCAGCTGTAACCGTCCGGCGGCATCACTCACGATGGCTTCCACCACCGCGCCGAGCACAGCAAGAGTGGTGGCTCGGGCGTCGGCTGGCGTGACGGCCACAACCGGCGCAGGCATCCACGCTGAGAGATCACGGATGAGTTCATCACTCACTAACGCCGGCTGCCAACGCACTGCGGCATCAACCATGCGGTTGTCGGTAGACGAACGTTCGGTAACCAGCATGGGAACAACGGCGCCCTGCGCCACGAGACGTACGGCTTCCACGGCCACTCGGCTGAGCCACACCACGCTGGGGCCGACACCGTCGCGCCCGAGGCCACCGCCGATAGCAACCAGCCAGCCGAGAACGTCTTTCACCGGGATAGCAAGGGCATCGGCTCGCACACCGGTCGGAAGGGTGATGTTCGGGTGCAGCGCCCATCCCAGGGACGGGCCGCCGATAGCTTCCAGGCGGTCGGCCAGTTCGTCGTTACTGGCGGGCGGGCTGAGTGGCCCGGCGGCCCACACCACAATCAGGCCGTTCGACCACGATGCCTGTAGACGCACTTCGCCGACCGGTTCGCTCAGAACCGCGTCACCCGCTCGGGATGGCAGCAGCAGATCTTCGATAGCGAGCAGCCCGTCAAGCACGCCTTCAAAGTCGGCAACGACCTGGTCGCGCTCCTCGCCCGGAAGTCGTCGCAGGGTTGCGATCTGCTCCTCGGTGTCGTTGAGGAGTCGCGTCAGCACACGCAGGGACGCGATGGAATCGGCTTTGAAGAGGGCTAGTTCTGGGGCGGTGGCGCGGCCTTCAGCGACGGCCCAGGTTGCTGCTTCGAGGTCCAAGACTGCATTCGACATTGGTGATGCGACGCCCCTTGCGTCGCGCGGCCCCGACAGCGTCGGCCGAGGGCAATGTGTCCGCTGTGCCGAATCTGGGAAGGGCGGACACCTCCACAAACCCCTGACAACTCAGGGCCAAGAGCAAGTGTATCCCCATCGGCGGATTCTGGCCACGTGCGGCGTAGCCGGGTCCGTCGTCGTCACCTGCGACCCACCGTGGTTCATCTTCACGAGCCCGCTTCGGCACAAGAAGTCGAACGATGGCGAGCACTGCTCAACCGGTGACCGGCCGGACGCGCCGGCTATTTGTGACGGCTAAACGGCAGAAATGGTCACCGGTACCGATTGTGTCGTGACGAGGTCTGTGAGGTCTGTCGGATCGCTGGTGAGAATGACGCTGTCACCGAGGCTGACGGCATAGGCCGCAACGATCGCGTCCGTTGCGGAAATGTCCTCGGCTCGCCCGCTTGCTGTTCTCATGCGCGCAGCGTCTCGCCCGGTTTGCTCCTCGACCGGGCGTATCTGGCACATTCGGAGCAGATGGTTTTCGTGGAAGTCGCGGCGGTGGTCGCCGGTGAGAACTTCAACGAGCACAACGGTCGGGACCTGTGGTGGCCAAGCGCCTCGTCGGCGGAGTTCTGCCAACCGTGCTCGCTGCCCCGCAAGCGCGGTAACGCCGCCGCTGTCGAGTACCAGGTTCACGCGCTTCTTCGGCGCTTGCCGGTAGCGGACTGAGTGGCTGTGAGAACGCGGTTCGCCCACACTGCTGCGGCTGCGGCTTGTTCGGGACCGATGGGTCCGAGTTCGGCCTCGAGTGTCGCCAGGTAGTTGTCGAGAGCGTCGATCTTGGAGCGGCGATCAAGTTCTTCGATCAGTGCAGTTGTCGCAACCCTTGACACATTAAGACCAGCTTCGCGCGCCTGCGCAGCGACATCGTCTGGGACGGTGATATTCACACGAGACATGCGCATAGTATACACATCGAGGAAATCGTCCAACAGCATGAGGATTCGCGGCGACGGCGCGTCGTCGACTGGATCAGGCAAGCCATCGACGACGAATCGGGCTGGGTAATTACCGACTACACGGTGCTCGATGCATAAGTTCGAACCTGACTGAGCTGAGCGACGTCAAAAGGTGCATGACCGACACGCACAACGCCTATCGACTACGCAGCTGTATTGCCGCAGCGGCCTATGTTGTTGCTCTCTGCCTACCCTGGGAACACAACTCGATTTCGGGTACCAAGAGCGGATTCGAACTGCTCTGGCCGTCCTCTGAAGGATATTCGCTTGCTCTCTTCGTGGTCAGTATTGCGGTCGCAACCGCCGCAACGTTGACTCGGCACGAACTCCTTGCGATCGTGAGCGCGATCGCCTCGGCTTTCTTTCTGCTGCGGGAGGCGGCCGCAATCCGTTCGCACTGGACTCGCACGATCGGTCGGGACGGCCTCGGGCGAGTCACCGAGTTCGAATCGATATCGGAGCTTGGCGCAGGCTTCTTTGTCGCGGCCGGGCTGGTCGTGCTAATCGGTGGCGGAGCACTCGGCATCACCCTTAAGCGACGCGCTACTGACTGACTGTCGGTTTCTCGACAGCCAATGGCCGTCGCTATGGGGGTCGGCCTACGCGCCGTCGGGCTCTGTTGATTCGGGGGTCAGCCGGGCCGCAAGGGTTGACCTTGCGTTTCCTGTCGCGGCGTTGAGTCGTCCGTCTCTCAGTGCGTCGATTGCACTCTGCAAGTACTCCTCGGCTTGGCCGGCGAACTGCTGGGCTTCGCGCAATGTGACCGACCGCAGCCGACCCTTACCTCTCGTCATGCAGCCAGCTCAGCGCCCGCCAGGAGAACGACCTCGTCCCGGTCGATTTCGCGCCAGAGCGATCGCTCGCTGGGGTCGAGAGCCCGCCACTCGTCATTCCCGATCTCGAGGACCTTTAATCGTGAGCCCGAAAACGCTTCCAGCCCAGCGCTCCAGCGCCCGAGCGACTCGACCCAGCTGTCATCCTCATCGGCGCCGCTCGGGCGAACCGCAACGATGTCGATATCACTCTCGGCATCGCTCGTGCCTCGTGCCACCGATCCGAAGGCGGACAGCCTGACCGGAACCGGAGCAATCTGCGACGCGCTCTGCTTCGCGAACTCGATAACCCGGTTCCGAAGCACGCACAACTCCCTGAGCATGGCGATGACGGCATTCCCGGGAACCGGGCGGTAGATCACAGCAGGAGGAACGTCGCGCCGCTCTACAACGCCCAGTTCGACGAGCTGGGCGAGCACTCGAGAGGCTTGGGGAGCGCTCACGTCCGACAGTCGAGCTGCATCGGCCGTTGACAGTTCGCGACCCGAGCAGATCAGCGCGCCGAGCAGCCGGCCCCTGACCCCGGGGATGACCGCCTCGATCGGCCTAGACAAGTCCATGAACGAATCATACAACTTTCTGCACGGATCCGTTCAGAATTGCGCGTCATCATGTGTGCGTCGTTCCGGCTGAGGCTGGCGACCTACATCGAATGTTATAGCGGGGTTCATTGACTGTTGGTCGCTAGGTGCCGGTGTAGAGACGAACGAGGTCTACGAGTTCAACGTCGGGGCGACGGGAGGCGGCTCGTTCGAGGTCGGTGGTAAATCCCGCCTTCGAGACGATCAGGCGTTTGCACGCTGGGTTTGCCAGTCGGGTGGCAATGTCATCGAGTCGGGTGAGCTGGTCGACACCAACGCGCTCATCGGTGGCCTTTACCTCGCCGATGACTATTGGGCGAGTGGTGCCGCGGGCCGTTGCTTCGACAGCGGCAATATCTACCTGCGAGGAGCGCCCGGTGAGGACCGTCGAGCCAGCGAGCGACAGCGAACCGCCAACGGTCTCGCTGCTGGCGAACCGGACGAGCCAGTCGAGCGCAAGATGCTCCAAGTGCGGCGCAAGAATCTGACTCGCGACGACGGGTCGAACATCACGCCAGACTTCGCGACCTCTTCCCGCGTTGAGTCGCTGGAGATGGGGCTCGGTGACGAGACGATAGAACCGCACCATGGGCTCGTCGATGACATACGTGGCGCGGTTCGCTCGAAGCGGGTCAGGACGTTTCGAAACCCACCCGGCGTCAATGACAACGTTGAGCGCGTGGTTGAGCGTGCCCCGGCCATGGCCGAGTGTCTTCTCAAGTGCGCCCCACGTACGCGCCCCATCTGCGATGGCCGCCAGAAGTCCCCAGTAACGCTGCTGATCACCGAGCTGTACGTCTTCAGCGACCGCAATGCGGCCATCGCGAAAGAGACTGGACGGCGGATCGAGCAGCCGTTCAATGACCCACCGGTCGAGGTTCCCGTCGGTAGGCGAGTCGCGACTCGCAAGTGCTCGGTACGCGGGTGTTCCGCCGACGAAGGCGTGATGACGAAAGGCAAGATCGGGATTTGATTCGAGTCCCCAGAATGCGGCGGCACTGCGGAAATCAAAGGGTTGCACAAGCAGTTCAAGCACAGCGCGACCGCGCAACGGTGCCGGGCCGTCGATAAGGCGGCGCATTTCGCCGAAAGCCGAACCACAGAGCACAAGCGGAATCGCTGTGTGTCTACGTCTACCCGGCCCGAGGGCACGCTGCAGGAGCGACGGTAACTCGGGAGTGCGCGAAATTATCCGTGGAACTTCGTCGAGCACGACCGGTACCGACCGACCGGCTACGTCGCCTGCAGTCATGAGAGCATTGATGACTTCTTCCCAGTTCGCGAACCGGACGGGTGTGCTCGCGTTCACCCAGTTCGACCACGCCGTTGCGATTGACGCAAGGTTTTGCGACTCCTCGCCATCGAGCGCTTCCCAGTAGAACCCGCCGAGTTGCTCGCAGAGCGCAGTGAGAAGCAGCGATTTCCCTTGGCGTCGTCGACCGTAGACCAGCGCGAGTCGAGGCTCTGGCGAAGGTGTTTCGGCGAAAGCAACGAGCCTCGCCCACTCTTCGTCACGACCAAAGAGATCCGTCGGCTTTTGCACAACTGGACTTTACCATACTCCAGTTGACTAAACCTGGCTATGCCCGGTTTCAGTTGAGGATGGAGGAGGCGGCGACGGCGCCGGTGGTGTCGAGGACGTTCATGCGGATGGCGGCGAGGGATTCGTTCGGGATGCCGACGGCCCAGGCGCCGCTCTCTACGTCGTCGTAGGACCAACTGCCAACGACTGACTTTTGGCCGTTGGCAAGTTCGAGTTCGCAGCTCACGCGACCGGTGAACGGGCGGGGATGATCGATGGTGACAATGACCATCGCTCGTGGTTGATCCACCAGCGTTACTCGACCGTTCGGGCGGCCGTCTTTTCGGATGAGGGTGCCGTGGCGCACCTCATGTACGGCGGCGCTCGGTCGCGCTCCGTCTCGTACTGCATTGGCGACCAACATGGTTGCGATCGACCCGGCAGCCAGCGCGCCAGCTACCAGGAACGCAGTGCGGACTCGTGCCCGGGGAGCGCGGGTGGTCGCAAGCGGAGCGGTGTTGAGGTGACTGAGTACCCGTTGCTCAAACCCGGGAGGAGGCTCGATCTCTAGGGTCTCATCGAGCACGCGGTCTGCGACTGTGGTCGTCTGTTCGAGCGCTAGTTGGCATGAGGCGCAGGCTGCGGTGTGGCTGAGTAAATCGTTACGTTCGGACGCGTCAATACCGCCGATAGCCAATTCGGCTAGTTGTTCTCGGAACTCGTCGCAGGTCATCCGTCCGCCTCTTGTTGCATCATCGCCGTGGTGAGTTTGGCCAGCCCGGTACGCAAGCGGGTCTTGGCCGTTGGAATGGGAACGCCTTCTATGGCGCTGATCTCGGTTGTGGTCCGCCCGCCAATGGTCGCCAGCAAGACTGCTCGTCGCTGTTCGATCGGCAGCGCGTCCAACGCTGGCCGCAGGCGTCCCATCGTGTCGGCATGGACCGCGGCGCGCTCTGGGTCGTTGGAGAGAACGGGTGGCAGCATGGCCAGCAAATCGGTGGGATCGACTGCGTCTGGCCGGCGCACGCGCACTGCATCAATAGCCAGGTTCCGGGTGATGGTGAGCAGCCAGGTGGTGACTGATGCGCGTCGAGCATCGAAGTTCGCACCGTGCTTCCACGCCCGCTCGAATGCCATTTGGGCAACGTCTTCGGCCATAGATCGGTCGTTGGTGATCACCCACGCCAACCCGTACACCTTGCGTTGAAATCGACGCACGAAAACGGCGGCGCCGTCTCGGTCGCCGAGCACGAGCGCGGCAAGGAGTGCGTCATCGGAAAGTCGATCGAGTTTTCCCGGTAGCACCACCACATCAAGTGTACGGATCGCAGGGCATGAAAGATTGCGTTAGTGCCCGTGAGGGTGGTGAAAGTGCGTGCGCTCGTGAATGAGGTTGACCGACAGCAGCAAATCCCGGTCACGAAGGATGGTCCCGGGCGTGTCATCAGCAACGATTCGATGCTCTTCGGAGAACACCACGCAACGGTCGGCGAGTACATCGAGCGTCTCAAGGTCGTGGGTGGCGAGCACGATGGTTTTGCCCACGCTGTTCAGTTCAACCATCAACTCGATCAGCCACTGCTGCGTGCGTGGATCAAGCGCTGCGGTCGGCTCATCGAACAGCAACACCTCGGGGTTCATCACCAGGACCGACGCAATGGCGACCCGCTTCTTCTGACCACCTGACAGCTGATACGGCGCACGGTCGGCGAGATGGTTGATGTCGAGCATGGCCAGCGTGTCATCGACGCGAGCTTGTGCTTCGTCAACGGTCAGACCCATGTTGAGCGGACCGAACGCAATCTCGTCCCGCACCGTTGGCGAAAACACCTGGGCGTCAGAGTTTTGAAAGACAAAGCCGACACGAGATCGAAAGCCCAGGTTGAACTGTTCGTCCTCCAGATTGTCTTCGGTGACCTGTTCCCCGAACGCGTGAAAGGTCCCAGACTCGGGGAACGCCAAACCGTCCAACACCTTCAGCAGCGTGGATTTGCCGCAGCCGTTGGCACCCAGCAGCGCCACTTTCTCGCCGCGCCGTACGGTGAGAGACACGTGGTCGAGTGCGGGGAAGCGTTCGAGGTAACGGAACGAAACGTCATTGACGACTAGCAGCGCATCAGCGTCCAAGAGCACGGTCCACCCCGAGGGCCACGGCGCATGCTGCGATGCACGCCAGCACGTATAGCCCGTCAGTGGCTCGCATCTGAAACGTCTTCAAGCTGCGGGCCTGCCCGGTGTAGCCGCGGGCGGTCATGGCCTGGTGCACTTCCTCGGACATGGCGTGAGCTTTGCCGAAGAGTGAGCCTGCGGTGGCGGCCACAAACATGCGACCGCTGGCCACGCTGCCTTCCACCCGGGCGGTGCGCGCTTTGCGCGCCTCATACATTTCGGTGACGGTATTC
>JAYTKG010000590.1:0-14354 GCA_043730435.1 Acidimicrobiia bacterium
GCAGATAGGCGAGTGCCTCTGTCGTGCCCTGCTCCCGGGTGACGGTGAGGTAGCGATCAATCACGGCCGTGACGATCGCCAACGCCTTGGCCGACGATGCATTCTGCGCTTCAACGCGGATGATCTCGCTGCTCCCGCCCACCAATTCAACGGTCAGCGCCGACGCGATGTCTTCGACCCGCATGCCCGTAGAGGTTGCGACGGAGTTGAGTACCGATCGGCTGCGCATGAGCGCCAGCTGCGTTGTCAGGCTGCGGTCCTCGCGGAGGAATCCGGTGGGGCGTTCCTGGGAAATCTCGTAGAGCACCTCGGAGCGCGCCGCATACACCTCCGGCCCCGACCTCCCGACGACGTAACCGATTATGAGACCGAGGAACGTGATGGCCAGACCGATGCTGCCAAGTCGGAGCAGCTGGCGTTGTTTGACAGGTCCTCTCACAACGCCACCACCGTTGCCGCGGCGGGGCAGCTGGCGTTGTTTGACTGGTCCTCTCATAACGCCACCGCTCGATGCATCACGTCACACACGCGGTCAACGTCGGCTTCGGACAGCGTCGGCGACATCGGCAGGGACAGAATGCGAGACGCCGAGGCCTCTGCGACCGGAAGCGGCCCGGTGGAATACTGGGCGAACGCTGGTTGCTGGTGGCAGGGAATCGGATAGTGCAGACCCCACCCAATTCCGGCGGCCGTCAGTTCTTCGGTCACCGTGGCACGATCATCAACCTGCACGACCGCAAGGTGGTGCACCGCGTCGGCTCTCGGGTCCACCTCGGTGAGCGGCGAGCCGATTGGCAACAGCTCGCGATACTGCCGATGCACTCGTTGACGCTCGGCGTTGTGCCGATCGAGTCGTGCGAGTTTGCAGCGAAGTATTCCCGCTTGCAACGAATCGAGCCGACTGTTGCGACCGGAGACATCATGTCGATAGCGATCGTCGGTCGTGCGCCCATGATCGGCCAACCGCCGAATAGCTTTCGTGAGTGGCACATCGTTGGTGACGACCGCGCCACCGTCGCCAAAGGCACCAAGGTTCTTGCCCGGGTAGAAACTAAAGGCTGCGGCCACCCCTACCGAGCCGGCCCGGCGCCCGTTGAAGCTGGCACCGTGAGCTTGGGCTGCGTCCTCAATCAATAGCAAACCGTGGCGCCGGGTGATGATCTCAAGCGCGTTCACGTCGGCCATCTGGCCGTACAGATGCACGGCGATGACCGCCGCTGTCTTGCGAGTGAGTGCACTCTCGACCAGTGCCGCGTCGATGAGCAGCGTGTGCGGATCGACGTCGACGAAACGCGGCCGGGCACCGATGTTGCAGATGGCCTCAACAGTTGCGACGAAGGTGTTGGCTGGGACGATGACCTCGGCCCCGGCACCGATGCCAAGCCCGGCCAGAATGAGCTCGATCGCATCGGTGCCGTTGGCGACACCTATGCACGACGCGGCGCCGCAGTACTGGGCAAACTCGTTCTCGAACGCCTCCACTCGGCGGCCGCCGATGAATCCGCCGTCAGCCACAACTTCAAGCCAGACCGCGTTGAGTTCGTCCCGCATCGACTCGTGCAGGCCCGGTAGGTCGAGGAAGGGCACCTGAGCCGTGAGTTGTCTCATCGCACGGCCTCACCGTTGAGCCGGTGAGACTCTACGAGGCGGTCTTCGTGATGAAGCGATACCCGCACGCCGTCACCGAGTGCGAGCGATTCGTCTGTAGCGGCGAGCACCCGCACGATATCGGCACCACGACGGCCCGGAGTGTGCGGCGTGACGTTCATGCGCACGCAATCGACGAAGTGGTTGTCCTGCACGCTGAGGGGCTCGCGGAACTGCACGTAGGGCGACACGATGTCACCCGTGCGATACGAAACGGGGCGCTCGTGACTGCCCGGATCCTGCTCCAATTCCTCGACGCCCACGTCGTACACCCGGATGCGCTCGGTATCGGACATGTCGTTGTACACGACCATCTTGCGTTCGCCTGCCACGGTCACGCGGCGCACCTTGCACGGATCGAGCCAACTGGTGTGGATGACCGCGTGCGTGTCCACATCGGGAAACTCGAGGCGGACGTGGGCGACATCGACATGGTGGTGGCCGATGTGGCGCTGGCCCCACACTGACACCGCGCTTGGCAGCTCATCGAGCAGATACGAAACGATGGACAAATCGTGCGGGGCCAGGTCCCAGATGACGTTGACATCGCGCTGGTAGAGGCCAAGGCTGAGTCGCGCCGTGTCGATGTAACGCACACGGCCAAGTTCGCCCGAGTCGATAATTTCCTTCAGCTTGTGTACGGCCGCGTTGTATTCGAACGTGTGGCCCACCATGAGCTGCACGCCCATGTTGTCGGCGGCACGCACCAGCATCTCGGCTTCGGGTACTGAGGTCGTGAGGGGCTTTTCAACCAGCACATGCTTGCCCGCCGAGATTGCTTCTAACGCCACTTCGAAATGAGAACCCGGTGGCGTCGCCACCACCACGGCGTCGATCGAGTCGAGCGCCTGATCGAGCCTGGCTGCGACCCGCACGTTCGAAAAGTATTTGGTGGACTCATCGCGACGGGTCTGATTGCCCTCGACCACGGTGACATCAACTCCGGGGATGGCCGACAGCACACGTACGTGCTTCGATCCCCAGTAGCCATAGCCAACGACCGCAATTCTGGTCGGTTGTACCCGTTCCATAATTCTCTCCCCTTGTCGGCTAATCCCGTCTACATCCGTTCGGAGAGTAATCCTTTTGAAATTTGGCGCTAGGGACTTTGGTCCCATAACAGTCGGCTTCAAAACCTTCCGAAAAGAAGCAACGAACGCTCTGCGAATCATCAAGTCACGCTCCGTTTCGTCGAATGCCACTTAACGAGGGATTTCCGGACACGTTGACGTCTCAGTGCGTTGTCGCTCACTCACATGGCGTGAGGCATTCTCAAGACGGTGAGAGACAATCTTGAAGACTTCGCCCCTCAGGATTCCTATAAGACATCCACGTTCCCTTGCATCTTTGCAGCCTATGGACTATCGCCACGAACGACGCTAGGCACCAACATCGCGGAGGTGGTGAACGGGGTCGTGGATGAGGTAGCGGGCAAAGCTGTCGATGGTGAAATGGGCTCCGTCGCTGCGAAGGCCGGTGCGCTGCCATTGATCGGCTGTTACCTCGCGGAATGACGCGGCCAGCCGCTCGGCCGCAGCGTTAAGTTCGGCGGCGACTGCGACGGGATCTTGCGCTCCGTAGCGGTGCTCAACGGCGGTTACGTCCTGGTTCCAGTTGGCAAACGTCGGCGCGTCTTGGTCGAGCATGAGGTGGAGGCGCATGTCGTACAGGTCGAACACGTCGCGCACATGACATGCGTACTCCAGCGGCGACCAGATGTCGGGCGTCGGTCGAACACGGGCATCAGTGCGCTGCAGCACCGTTTGCCACGCATTCGCATTGGTTACAATCATGCCAGCCACGTCGGTGGCCTCGATGGCCGCCGCGTCAAAGCCGCACTCTGGGCAGGGCTTGGTGAGCACCCAGGTCCAATCCTTGCCGTCCGGAACGATGGCGTCGCGTGTTGTCATGACGAACAACGTACGGCGCAGTCGCGTGGCACCGACGCTATTTTCCCGTCAGCCGGGTTGTGCGCGCTACTTTCGGAAGGCCTTCTCGGCCATCGAGTGAGGCAGCAAAGTCGGCGACGGTGGCAGTTGGCCGGTATCGAGCAAGGATTGACTGGCGTCGGCGAAGGCGCCCATGGCGATTCGAGCGAGGAGGCTTCCGGTGGAAATGCGGCGCACGCCGACCGCGCCGAGTTCGGCCACGGTTGGGCCACCGGGCAGCAGGAGCACGTTCACCGGCAGGCCGATTGCGACCACTCGCTCGATAGATGCCAGGTCCGGAAGTAGCGGAGCGTACAACGCGTGGGCGCCGGCCTTTCGGTAGGCCTGAAGGCGCTCGATGGTGTCGTCGACATCGGCAATGCCGTGCAGATGGTTCTCGCACCGGGCGGTGAGCAGCAGGCCGTGGTGGCGGGCGGTTTCGGCCGCAGCGGCCACTCGCTCGGCGGCAATGTCGATCGGATCGATCTGGTCGGTATCAGAATTCCAATCCTCGATCGAGAATCCGGCAGCACCTGCATCAGCCAAAAGTTCGACCGTCTGTTGCACACCGGCCACATCGTCGGCGTAGCACCGTTCGGCGTCGACGTTGAGAGGAAGGTCAGTAGCTACCGCCATCACCCTGGTGTGGGTGATCAGTTCGTCACGCGTGGTCTGCATGTCGAGTAGGCCGAGGGTGGCGGCAAACCCGGCGCTGGTCGTCGCCAATGCCTCGAAGCCTTGGGCGGCGAGCAGTCGAGCAGTGCCGATATCGTAGGGATTCGGGAGGACGAACACACCCGATTGGTGCATGGCACGGAAGCGTTCACGACGTTCGAGGGGGGTGGTGGTCATGCACCCATCCTGCCCCCAAATCGTTTTCGGCGGAAGTGGAAATCGGACATGAACAGTTGTTACGCCGGGTCCCATTCGACGTACAACGAGTTGGGGCCACGGAAGGTGATGTTGGGGAAGCTGGTGATGGTTTGGCCCTCCACGAGGCGCAACGACGGCAGCCGTTCGGTGAGTACTTCGAGGATGATCTGCGTTTCGAACTTGGCGAGGTTCACGCCAAGGCAGAAGTGGATCCCTTTGCCGAAGGGAAGGTGCGCGCTGGCATTGGCGCGATGGATGTCGAACGTGTCGGGGTCATCGAAGATGTCGGGCTGCCGGCTGGCCGAGGCCAGGTTCATGAAGATGCGGGTGCCAGCGGGCAGTTCGACACCCGCGAGCGTGGCTGGTTCGGTGGTAATGCGCCGCCACGAAATCTGGCTGGATTCGAAGCGCAACACTTCCTCGATCGCATTGGTGATCAGGGACGGGTCGGCACACAACTCGGCCCACTGATCACGACGCGGCAGGAGACACAGGAGCGCGTTGCAGAACAGTGAGGTGACCGCCTCGTGCCCGGCGAACGACAGCCCGTAAATGACCGACTCGACCTCGCGGTAGGAGAGGTCTTCAGGGTTGGCGTCGTGATCGTTCAACAGCTCGGACGCAAAGTCGTCGCCGCGATGGTCGCGCTTGTCGGCCGTGAACTCGCGGCAGTAGCGCCAGTAGGCCAGCATCTTTTCGGCGATGTCGGCCTGTTCTTCCGGCGTCGGTTTGCCCCAGGAAAACGCCTTGCGATCACTGCACCAGTTCTTCAATCGTTCGTCATCGGCCTCGGGGAACCCGATGAACCGGAACACGGTCTCTCCCGGAAGCGGGAAGGCGAAGGCTTCGACGAACTCGGCGGTCGTTCCGTTTGCAACCATCTCGTCGACCAGCTCGTGACTGCGGCGACGCACGTACGCTTCTAGTGTTTTCAATCGCTTTCGGCTGAACCCCTCGCGGGTGTACTTACGGATGCGACCATGATCGGGGTCGGGCAGATTCGACATGACCGCGACGGGGTTGAAATCAGGCGCAGCCAGCACGGCTTTGGCGGCATCGCTGAGCGGGAACACGGGGTCCTGCACGTTGGTGGACGCATACGTGTCGGGGTGTCGAAAGACGTAGTCGATGTCCTCCATGCGAGTGATCACCACGTAGCCAAGTGACTCGGCGTAAAAGATCGGCGTGTCTTCCCGCAGCTGCGATGCGATCGGGTACGGGTTGGACAGGTAATCGTCGTTGAGCGGACTCCAAGAGTGATTCACCGGGCAACCCACAGGGGGCGGCGGCGTTTCGCCCGGCAGCTGGTGATACCCACGTTCGGCCATGCCCTCAGCTTGCCAGACCTCAACCGGCCGGATGGAGGGCCCCGTCCGGTCTACTTCCGTATTGGCGTTTCGTTCCACAGGAGGACCTCCATTGCCATAAGTGGCTACGCACGGCTGGTGCGGTTCGCGGTGTTGGTAAGCAACCATTGTGTAGACGCGTTTGAACATTCATGAACATTTATGACCACCAAGGGATGCAGCGCAACGATGAATGGCCAGAAAGTGCCTGCTCACCCTTAATGTAAGCATATGTAAACAAATGTCGTGTACATTTCGAAACGATGATTGACATCGGCGCCCTTGTTGACCTCTTACGCCAGGAAGGTGGCGATCTGCCGTCCGTAGAGGTGAAATCGGCCGCAGGAGGTTTGCCGGATTCACTTGTCCCCACAATGTGCGCATTCGCCAACCGACCCGGGGGCGGCACCATCATTCTTGGCCTGGACGAGGCGGCCGGGTTCACCCCCGTGAGCCTCTCTGATCCACTGGCGATGAAATCGGCACTGGCATCGAAGGCGAGACACGCGCTCGAACCGCCGCTGGTGATATCCGTCGAAGACGCCAACGTGGATGGGGAACCGATAATTGTCGCCCACGTGCCAGAACTTGATCCATCGCAAAAACCTTGCCGCGTGCCAGGCGGCCGGTACCGTGGCGTCTGGGTCCGAGCATGGGACGGCGACTATCAGGCAGCCGACACCGAGATTCAAGGCCTCCTTACGCATCGGACCCAACCACGATTCGATGCCGAACCTGCCCCCGGCGCAACCAGAAACGATCTCGACCCGGTGATGGTGCGGGATTTTCTCACGGCGTGTCGGAACGGATCTGAACAACTCTCACAGTTTCGAGAGGACGACGAATTGCTTTGGCGGATGGGAGTCGTCGTTGGTTCGGATCGCGTACCTTCGGTTGCTGGGATCCTCACCCTCGGTGTCTATCCCCAACAGCACCTACCAAGCACCGGCCTGCAGGCGGTCCTTGCCCCAGCCACCACGGATCGTCCGGGCACACGGGCCCGAGATTCTCGTCGATTCGATGGCCCGATCTCACGAATGCTAACTGACGCCACCTCGTGGGTAGCCCGGTCGAGCGCTTCGGCCATCCGGTCGAATCCGGCTGGCAACGTTGTATCTGCTCCTGAATGGCCGCCGGAGGCGGTGCGAGAGATCATTGCAAACGCGCTCATCCATCGCGACCTTGCACCATGGTCACTCGGTGAAACCGCACTCGTCCGGCTCGACCCCGACCGACTCGTAGTTCGTAACCCTGGTGGGCTCTATGGACTCAACGTCAGCCGACTCGGGCAAATCGGCGTCACGTCTGCTCGGAACGCCATCCTGACGCGCATCTGCCAGTACATCTTGCTCCCCGACGGCACACGAGCGGTGGAGGCTTTGGCATCGGGGATTCCGACCATCCTCCATCAGCTCCAGCAAGCCGACCTTCCCGCCCCGACTTTTGACGACAGTGGGTTGCGTTTCACCGTGATTCTCCGTCAAGGCCTTCGACCTGCCGTGCCGCTGGTTCGACCCGGCAGCACGGCCGCAAAAGTCCTCGCTTCTCTGGGTGGTGGTCGTCGCAATGTCAGCTTTCTGACGAAGGCCACAGGCCTGACCGAGGCGACTATTCGACACCATCTACGAGACCTGCGCGGTCAAGGGCTTGTCGTGCGTTACGGCGGACCGGGGCTGCCCACCACATATGAGCGGGCGGATCGATCGTAAGCAGCGCCCGCCGGGGACGTGTCAGAGTTGACGGGTCTGGGTCGTGGATGGGGGCAGGTATGTCGAATCGAATTCGGGTTGCGCTGATTGGTGCAGGTTTCATGGGTGATGTGCACAGCCGTGCCATCCAGCGTGCGGGCGGCATCCTCAAGGTGGTGGCGACGTCGACGCCGGAGAAATCTGCCGACGCCGCAAGCCGTTACCTCGCCGACCGTTCGGGCACACCCGAGGAGGCCGCCACCGCAGACGATGTCGATGTGGTCCATATCTGCACGCCGAACAGCGCGCACCAGGTTATTGCCGAGTTGGCGTTGCGATCGGGCAAGCACGTGGTGTGTGAAAAGCCGCTCGCCACCGATGCTGCGTCGGCACAGTCGATGACCTCTCTTGCGTCGGCGACCGGACTCGTTGCGTCGGTGCCCTTCGTGTACCGCTTCTATCCGACCGTGCGCGAGGCCCGAGGTCGTATTGCATCGGGTCAGCTTGGTGACCTGCACGTGTTGCACGGGTCATATCTGCAGGACTGGTTGTCTCGACCAGAGGATGACAATTGGCGCGTCGACCCAGCCGTCGGTGGGCCGTCACGGGCGTTTGCCGATATTGGCGTGCACTGGTGCGACATGGCCGAGTTCGTCTCGGGCCATCGCATCGCCCGCCTCACTGCGCGCATGAAGACGGCCTACGACACCCGCATCAAACACGGGCAAGCGAACGAGGATGTAGCCAGCATCATGTTCGAAACCAATCGTGGGGCACTCGGGTCGGCCGTCATCTCGCAGGTCTCCCCCGGCCGGAAAAATCGGCTGTGGTTTTCCCTCGATGGCGCCGATGGTGCGGTGTCGTTCGATCAGGAGTTGCCCGACACGTTGTGGGTGGGCGGTCGGGACGTAAATCAGATCGTGAATCGCGGCGGCGAGGCCAACACCTTCGGCGTCCGCTACAACCGCACACCAGTCGGCCACTCGCAGGGCTACCAGGATTGCTTCGATCTCTTCGTCAACGACACCTACGCCGCCATCAACGGCGAGGACGTCGACGGTCTTCCCACCTTCGCCGACGGTCTACGAGCCGCACTCCTCACCGACGCTGTCATTGCCTCCGCCGCATCGCAAACCTGGGTCGACGTCCCGGCGTAAGTGGACGGTCTTTACCCTCCAACTCGACCTTGTTCGCCCTCCAACTCATCATTGTCCGACCGACCCTGGGCCGAGAACGCCCGGGTTGGAGGTTGAACGGGGCCGGGTTGGAGGGTGAGGCATCGGTAGAGTCCGACTATGGCTCGCACCGCGAAACGAACTCCTGTCGACTTTGCTCCCAAGCTGATGCCGGTGGGGATTCTCACCGCCGCGCTACAGGAACTGACGCCGCGATCGCTGCGGGATGTCGACCCGGACCTAGCGGTGGAGGAATGGCTGGACTACGCCGCGTCGCTTGGTGCGGATTGCATCGAGTTGTCGGCTGCGCTGCATCCATCGGTCAGCGACGTTCCTGCCGAAGCCCTGCTCGACCCGGTGGCCAACACGCTTGATCTGCGCAAGCCATTCACCAAGGCTCGGGCCCGTAGGGTGCAGGCGGCAATCAGGGCGAGCGGCGTGTCGATTGCCGACATTGGATACTTCGACAACATGCTCCATGACGACCCTGCGATTCGAGCAAGGAAGCATGCGTTCATGGTGCGGACAATGGATGCAGCCGTGCTCCTTGGCGTCCCGGCCGTCACCGGGTTTGTTGGTCGGAACCAGACACTTTCGATGGACCAGAACTTGGTCGACTTTGAGCGATCGTTCATTCCCCTATTACAGGCCGCGAAGGGTCGCGGACTTCAGGTGCGGATTGAACAATGCCCGATGCCGGGCTGGACGGTGGGTGACAACTTCCACAACAACATTGCGTACGCGCCGGGCATGTGGATGGCGCTCCATCGCATTGCCGACAAGCACGGCGTGGGGGATCAGTTCCGCATTCACTACGACCCGTCGCACGCCATTTTGATGGGCCAGGATACCCGGTCGATCTTCCAACATTTGAAGGACTCCGGCTACGCGTTTCTCATCGCCGGCTTACATGTGAAGGGTCAGGTCGTTGATTCCCGCGGCGTGGCCGCCTGGGGGTACGGCGGACAGACGGTGGAGCGGGGCGATTGGCGCAACGGCAAGCCGCTCGCCAAGGGGGCGGGCAACGCGTGGAAGAAGCAGACCGTGCTGTGCGAACACGAGCTGCCCGGCACCGCTCGCCATGATCCGTTGGCCTACCTGCAGAACCGAACCGTCGACTGGCTCGACCATCAGCTCGCAGTGCGCGAGTTGCTCGACCTCGACCCGACCACCACGCCGCTCATCGTCGAGCACGAGTACGGTCCGGCCCGCATCCAGGACAAAGATCTGCTGCGATCGATCCTCACCGGCTCCCTTGCCTTTACCCGGGCCATCGACCAGGCCGCGGCTGCGATGTTCTCTCTGCAACACGAAGTGCTCGCCGCGCAGGGCATCCCCACTCAGGGGTGGGGCCGCCACCCCTTCCGCAGCTGATTAGGCGGCGTGGGCGATGAGGTCGGCGACGGCTGCGAGGCGGCGGTTGAGGATGGTGCGGGGGCTTACGCCGTAGCTCTCGGCAAGCTCGCCGACCGAGCGACCGGCGACGGCCAGTTCACCTAGGAGGCGGAGGCCGTCGGGGTTGGCGCCAGCGTTTCGAGCCGCGGCCAAGACCGTGATGACGTCTTCGCCGGGGTTGGTGTGGCGCTGGGCTGATCGCTCGGGCAGGTCGGCCACGGCATCGGTAGCGACTCGGCGCAGGCGGTTCTGCTGGGTGAAGGTGTTGTACTCGATGTCCCGGACCAGGTTGGCGGCGATCTTCCGGGGGCGGCGATCCAGCGGGTAGGTACAGACTTCGATCCAGGCGTTGGCAACAAGGTCGTGCAGGATCTCGCGGAAGGCGCCGGGGGCCAGATTGGCGCGTCGCTTCGCCACCGACAACAAGCCGGGCATCACTCGCTGGAGCACGAGGCGCGCCATCGTGGGATCCGTGGCCGCTCGCCCGACCAACGCCGCAAGCTGCTGGTCAGCCTCGTCATCGTTGCCCTGAGTGGAGGCGAGCAGAGCCTCTAGCTCGGCGGCAATAGTGGCGGGCTGGGCGGAGCAGAACTGCTCCCAGTCGATGCGGTAGTTGGTGATGGGAAGAGAAGTCATGGGAGCCACGATGCGCTTTGCCCCTCACCGCATTGCTCACCCCAAACCTCACATCGGAACTCACAGGGCCATAAATCAGGTGAAATGAGCCTTGTGATCCCCTCACAGCGCCACTCACAGGCCCGTTCGGAGGCGCCGCCGGTCAACCCGATCTATCGCTGCGCTGTTCTGAGCATGACTGAAAGCACATGCGACAGCCGCTCCGGCACTGGGCTAAGACTAAGGACATGACTGTTTACCGTGCTCAGGTTGGATGGGTGGCAGAAGTGCCGCTGAACGGGTTCCGGAATCGGCCGTCGGCAGATATCTACGCCAGCAACGACAACCCGCTCGGCCTGGCCACGCCGGATAACGAACTGGAGACCACGCCCGAGCATCGCAATCTGGCCGCCGGTGACCCGGCGTGCGCCACGTGGACCCGCCGCTACGACGACCCATCCGTCGTCGCGTATCGTGAGCGACTGGCGCGGGAGAACGGTATCCGGGGCCTGGCCATCGTGGAGCCGCACGAGGTGGAAAGGGCAGCGCAGCTCTTTCATCGCGACGGCTTTGTGGTCGTGCGTGATGCCCTCACTGCGGCGCAGACCGAGCGCTTGCGGGCAGGAACAGATCGCCAGCTTGACCGGATCCTGGCCGTCGATCCGCAGGCCGCCGTCGGCGGTGGAGCAGGGGGCCTGCCCCATCGCTATTCCTTCGGTTCGGCGTCAGCCTCGCGTCACATGCTGCATGAGCAGGAATGGTGCGAGGTGATCGACCTACCCACGACCACACCGCTCCTGACCGAGATCTTTGGCTCGGCTGACTATCTGGTGCTCGGAGGTGGTGGAGACGTGGCCCTCCCCGGCGCAATCGAGTATCAGGGCCTCCACTCAGACAACCTTTGGAAGGAGTTGCCGGACCCAGCCGGTCAGGTATCAATGCGTGACCTGCCGGTGCCGGTACTTACCATCAACTTCACCGTGTGCGACCTCACCACGGAGAACGGGCCCATCCGTCAGATTCCTGGTTCGCAACGTTCGCGTCAGCCGATCCCCACGCTGGCCGATGAGCCGGAGTGGATGAAGTTCTCAACGATCTGCCCCGTCCCGGCTGGCTGCGCCATTTTTCGCGACAACCGCTGTTGGCACGGAGGCACCCCGAACCTGTCACGTGACACTCGGGCGATACCCAACATCGAATATTTCGCACCATGGTTCCGCAGCGAGGCGCTCCTCAAGTCAATGCCCTATGAGCGGTGGGCCGAGATGTCACCGCACGCGAAGCGCATCTCGCGCTACATCGCCGGCTACCCGGGCGAGCCCATCCTGGGTGCCGGTTTCGTTGACCCCCGGTCGGCCAAGCGCGAGCGCTTCAACGCCCAACAACTCACCGCCATGGACCCGGACGCAGTAGTCGATTTCATCGCTCGCCGGTAGGCGCTCTTCCTACTGGGAACGGCAGGCGGGGCCGGCACTGATTACGCCGCGACGGTCGACATTTCAGCGGCGGCGAGTTCTTCGCTCGTCGGTCGGCGGAACAACAGACCCATGGCGACGGCCGCGACCACCATGGCGATAGCGGTGAAACGGAACCCCCAGCGGTAACCCGACACACCGGGAACCGCACCAACGATTGCGTCGACCGCTGCGATGCCGAGGGCGCCGCCAACTTGTCGCCCCGTGGCGTACAGCGCCGAACCCATGGCCAGACGTCCGGCGGGAAGGAACGCCGACGCCGCGCTC
The DNA here is from genome assembly GCA_043730435.1 of Acidimicrobiia bacterium. Taxonomy (GTDB): domain Bacteria; phylum Actinomycetota; class Acidimicrobiia; order Acidimicrobiales; family Ilumatobacteraceae; genus JANMCE01. Next base: position 12,410 of record JAYTKG010000590.1, read on the forward strand.
GACAACACGCTGATACTTCCGCCGATGCCAATGCCGAGCAACGCAGTGCCGGGCACCATGATCGTCCAGAAGTTGGCGCGCTCACCGTGGAGCCCCTGGGCCAACAGCACACAGCCGGCCGCGTAGATACTCAGGCCGACCAGGGCGACACGTTGATGGCCGAGGCGTTGCGCAGCGCGGGCAGCGAATGGCGAGATCGACGTTGACAGCATTGGCGTTGCGACCGCGGCGATGCCGGCGCGCGAGGGCGAGTAGCGCCAAACATCTCGGAGCCACTGGATGACGAGAAAGTTCGACGAGTAAAAGCCCATGGCGTAGGCCACGCCCGCGACGTTTGCGGCAACGACGAAACGGAGGCGGAAGAGTGCGAGGTCGAGCGTGGGCACCGGGTGGGTGCGGGTGCGCCCGACGAACACGATCGCAGCGATGATCGCCAAGGTGCAGGCGCCTGCGAATCGCAGCGATCGCAGTCCCCATCGGTTCGATTCCACGAGCGCCAACGTGAGGAGCGCGACCCATGCGAACGCGATGGCGGCGCCGAGCAGGTCGGGTCGCTTGCCCGGCGTCGATCGGTCTCGTGATTCGGTGAGCAGTCGTTGTCCGGCAACGATTCCCGCGATGCAAATGGGGACATTCACGAAGAAGATCCACCGCCAGCCGACGAAGTCGACCACCAGGCCCCCGAAGATGGGGCCGCTGGCTGCGCCGAGTCCACCAACGGCCGCAGTGATGCCGAGGGTCGCTGAGCGACGTTCGACAGGGAACTCTGGCAGCACGAGGGCGATGGCCGACGGTACGATGAGCGCGGCACCGACCGCTTGGGCGAGGCGTGCGCCGATGAGCCATGCAACGTTGGGGGCCAGACCACACAGCATCGAGGACGCAGAGAACAGGCTGATGCCGGTGAGGAAGGCGCGCTTGCGTCCGAATGAGTCGGCCATGCGCCCGGCGGTGAGGAGCGCGGCGGCAAAGGCGATGTTGTAGCCCGAGATGATCCACGGGAGGTGTTCGGAGTTGCCGAGCGACTCGCCAATAGTTCGGTAGGCGACGTTCACGATGGTGACGTCGAACGCAGTGAGAAATGTGCCCACGCACACCAGCGACAACACCATGGTCGACCGCTTCACCACGACAGAATGACAGATCGGTCGGGAGCCGTGGTGAGTTCTCCAGTGGGCGAACCTGGCAAACTGGCCTGGGAGGTCGTGAACGCGAGGCGCGCTACCTCATAGAAGACGCGGGGTCCTCGGTTTCGATTCAGTCGGCGAGTCGACGTAAGCCGTTTGCGATCCAATCGAGTTCGCAGTGCCCAGAAGCAATCGCAATGACGAAGTCGTAGACATCGTCATTGCGTGCGACTGCGATGTTCGCACCGTTGATGTCGAGAAAGACTGCGGTTGAAAGCCAGCCGAGGCGCTTGTTCCCATCAATCAAGGCGTGGTTGTTCACGATCGAGTGCAGGAGCGCCGCGGCCTTCATCCACAAATCGGGATACGCATCTTCGCCGAACGCCGTGGTCTGGGGTCGAGCCACCGCCGAGCCCAGCAGTCCGACATCACGGACAGGTGGCGGGTCACCAAGAAGTTTTTTGGCTAGTTCGAGGACGTCAGCAAGGTCAAGAAACTGGACCGGTGCCGTCACTCCCCGAGTCGCTTCAAGGCGTCGGCGTGCGCCGTCATGATGCGCGTCGCCGCACCGGCCACGCGATCTCGGTGCGTGCCGGCTGCGACATAGGCACGCACGGCCTGACGGGCGGCGTCCTGCAGCGAAATACCTTCGAGTTCGGCTCGTTCGCGAAGTGCATTTTGTTCGTCATCGGTCAGTCGCAGCGTCATGGCCATAAAACAAATGGTATCAAGGTGATACCACCTCGCGCAGCGGCATTTCTCATACTGCCAATCAATTAGTGAGTCACGGCGCTGACGACGGCGGCCAGATCGTTCAG
>JAYTKG010000591.1:0-4324 GCA_043730435.1 Acidimicrobiia bacterium
CTCGTGTCGCAAGCTGACATTGCTGACCGCACCGGCCGTAGCCGGCAGGCCGTGAACCACTGGATCAAACGAGACGCAGACAGTTCCGGATTTCCCGACCCTGCTTACGGCTCGGCAACTAGATCTCCGCTGTGGCGCTGGGCCGACATACAAGCCTGGCTCGAGCCCGACGGTCACGACAACGATCGAGGCCGAATAATTGCGCTAGCCAACGCCACGCTGCTCGCTCGACACAACCTCCACAACTCCAACGAACGACGCCTCGTCGGAAACCTTCTCGCCGCGCCGTGATCGGATAGGTCGGCCGCTCGGTCATCGATCGCTGTGACCAGGTCGGGATACGTGGCGACGACGTTGACGTCCGCGCCGGAGAATCGTGCGTTGACGAATAGAGCGTGCGCCCACCTGAGCCGGTCGGGGTTTGCTTAGGGTCCGGGTGCCGACCTTGATGTTCGGTCCGGGTTCGAGCCACCTCACAAAAACGAACCGGGGTGATCGGGGGCGGGATTGCTAGCCTCTAGCGCTTATGGCCGAATTCCGTGCACCAAAAGGGATGCTTGACATCCTCCCGCCGGACTCGGCGCGATGGGAGCGTTTGGTCGCGGCCTTCGCCACCCTCGCCGGCCGATCCGGCTTCGGCTTGGCGGTCACGCCGGTTATCGAGCACATCGAAGTCTTCCTCCGTCTCGGTGACTCGACCGACGTGGTGCGCAAGGAAATGTACGACTTCAAGGACAAGAGCGACCGTCACATCGCGGTTCGACCTGAATTGACGGCGTCGCTCATGCGAGCCTTTGTGGAGCACCGGCCGACCACGCCGTGGAAGGCGTGGACCATTGGTCCGAACTTTCGTTACGAACGTCCCCAGGCCGGTCGCTATCGCCAGCACTTCCAGGTCGACGCTGAAATCGTCGGCACCCACGACCCCGATGCCGATATCGAAGTCATCACCCTGCTCGACGCCTTCCACCGTGCCCTCGGATTGCAACAGCGCACGATCTATCTCAACTCGCTCGGTGACGCCAGTTGTCGACCGGCGTATCGCGCCGCGTTGGTGGCCTACTTCGAGTCTCGTCTCGATGAGCTGTCGGAGGAAAGCCGCACCACGCTCGGGCTGAACCCGTTGCGCGTGCTCGACTCAAAACGTGAGCCCGACCAGGTCGTCATTGAGAGCGCGCCACGCATGGTCGACTACCTATCCGATGAAGCGGGCATCCACTTCGAACGGGTCACATCGGGCCTAAAGGCTTTGGGCCTGTCGTATGAGCTGAACAACCGGCTCGTGCGCGGGTTCGATTACTACACCGACACCATTTTTGAGATCGCGTCGCACGCGCTGCCCGGCTCGCAAAACGCTATTGGTGGCGGCGGTCGCTACAACGGCCTCGTCGAGCAACTCGGTGGCCCGGCAGGTACGGGCGGTGTCGGCTTCGGTGCCGGTGTCGAACGCATCCTGCTGGCCTGCGATGCCGAAGCGTCGTTCGCCGCCCCTGAGGCTCGTGTCGATGTCTATGTGATCGACACCACGTCCGAGCAGCAGGCCCTACTCATCTCGCATGAGCTGCGTGCCGCTGGCATGCGGGTTGATAGGGCCTTCGACGCTAGGTCGATGAAGAGTCAGATGAAGACCGCTGATCGTTCTGGTGCGGCCTATGCCGTGATTGTCGGCAGTGATGAACTGGCGGCTGGCACCGTTACCGTGAAACCCCTTCGGGGCGGAGGCGACCAGACGGTCGTTGAGCGCTCCACCCTTACCCCCTATCTGTTGAAAGTCCTGAACTCATGAGCATGCGTACGATTTACAGCGGCGAGCTTCGCCCTGAGCACATTGGCCAGACGGTCACGGTGTGCGGCTGGGTGGCCAAGCGTCGCGAGCACGGCGAGCATCTTGCCTTCGTTGACCTGCGTGATCACACCGGCGTCATCCAGTGCGTGATCGACAACGACGTCGACGTGCGCAGCGAGTACGTGCTCAAGGTTACCGGCGTGGTCCGTGTGCGTCCCGAGGGCACCGTCAACGACAAGCTCCCGACCGGCGGCGTCGAAATCGGAGACTGTGTGGTTGAGGTATTGAACACGGCCGAAGCCCCGCCTTTTCCGGTCGACCAGCGCGCCGATGGCGTGCTCGAAACGACGCGCTTGCAGTACCGCTATATCGACCTGCGTCGTGAACGCATGCAGCGCAACCTTCGTATCCGCGCCGCGGTGAACTCGGCATGTCGCACGGCCATGGAGCGTCAGGGTTTCATCGAAGTCGAGACGCCCATGCTCATGCCCTCCACCCCGGAAGGCGCCCGCGAATTCATCGTGCCGTCACGCCAGTCACCCGGCCAGTTCTACGCGCTGCCCCAGAGCCCGCAGTTGTTCAAGCAGCTGCTGATGGTGGCGGGCACCGACCGCTACTACCAGTTGGCCCGCTGCCTTCGTGACGAAGACCTTCGTGCCGATCGTCAGTACGAGTTCATGCAGCTCGACATCGAGATGAGCTTCTGCGATCAGGACGACGTGCACAACGCCATTGGCGAGGCGGTGCTCGACGCGGCCGAAAAGGTGCTTGGTGTTCGGCCCGGCCCCATCGAAAAGATCACGTGGCACGAAGCCATGAACACCTACGGCTCCGACAAGCCCGATCTTCGCTTCGGCATGACCCTGCACGAGCTCACCCCGATCTTTGCGGCCACTGAGTTTAAGGCGTTCGCGGGCGTGGAATCCATCAAAGGCATCTGCGTAAAGGGCAAGGCCGAAGAGATGGGCCGCAACAAACTCGACGCCCTCACCGACCGCGCCAAGAAGGCAGGAGCCAAAGGCATGGTGTGGCTCAAAGTCACCGCCGAAGGCTTCGACTCGCCCGTTGCCAAGTTCCTCACCGTCGATGAAATCTCTGCTATCCGCGCCGAGTTCGAAGCAGAGGCTGGCGACCTCATCCTCATCATTGCCGACAAGTGGGACACCACGTGCGACGTGCTCGGCACCATCCGCAACGATCTCGGTCGACCGCCCGTTTTCGAAGGCCCATACCGCTATCTGTGGGTTGTGGACTTCCCGCTGTTCGTCGGCGTCGACTCGGTCACTGGCAAGCCCAAGCCGGGTCACCATCCGTTCTGCCAGCCGCACCCCGACGACATCCATCTCATGGATTCCACCGACCCGGCCGATCTTTTGAAGATCCGTTCGCAGGCTTACGATCTGGTGCTGAATGGCTGGGAGCTGGGCTCGGGGTCCATCCGAATCCATCAGCCCGATCTGCAAGCGCGCATCTTCACCCTGCTCGGCATTAGCGATGAGGAAGCGCAGAAGCGGTTCGGTTTCTTCCTCATCCCGTTCAAGTACGGCGCGCCCCCGCACGGCGGTTTCGCGTTCGGGCTCGACCGCCTGGTTGCCATCCTGGCGGGGGAGGACAACATCCGCGAGGTGATCGCCTTCCCGAAGACGCAGTCGGGTCAGGACCCCATGACGAACGCGCCCACGCAGGTGAACGACAAGCAACTCACCGAGCTCGGCATCCGTTTGCTGCCCGCCAAAATCTGACCGCGAACGGTGCAATTGGCCGTTCGGCGCGCCGACGATCGGAAGGCCTTTACGCTCGGCAGCTACCATCGCTGCCGTGGCCGTCGATGATCTGTTTTCTGCGGCGGCGGCCGAGCGACTGACCAATCGGGCACCACTAGCGTCCCGACTGCGGCCGCGCACGATGGACGACGTGGTGGGCCAGGAGCATCTGCTCGGTCCGGGTCGTCCGTTGCGGGCGTTGGTGCAGGGTGATCGGCTCACCTCGGTGATCTTGTGGGGGCCTCCCGGCGTCGGAAAGACCACGCTGGCGAGAGTGCTGGCCGAGTCGTCCAACAAGGTGTTCGAGCAGCTTTCTGCGGTGTCGGCGAGCGTGAAGGACGTACGCGAAATCATCGAGAGCGCCCGCATGCGGCTGGGTCAGCACGGCAAGGGCACCGTGCTTTTCCTCGACGAAATTCATCGCTTCAATAAGGCGCAACAGGACGCGCTTTTGCCAAGCGTTGAGGAGGGTTTGCTGGTGTTGATCGGTGCGACCACCGAGAACCCGTTCTTCGAAGTAAACCCGCCGCTGCTCAGCCGGTCGACACTCTTCCGGCTTGAACCGCTCGGCGAAGATGCTCTGCAGGCTCTTGCGGTTCGTGGCCTTGAGGCCGAGCAGGTCAAGGCCGATCAGGATGCCATTGACCATCTTGTTACACGCTCCGGAGGCGACGGCCGCCAACTTCTTACCTCTCTTGAAGTGGCCATGGCGCTTGCCACTGAACGTCAACACGATGTGGTCACCATGATTGATGCCGAGGACGCCATCGGCACC
>JAYTKG010000592.1:0-9459 GCA_043730435.1 Acidimicrobiia bacterium
CTCATCGCTGGTGTGGCCACCGACCCGCAGTTCGGCAAGACGATCATGGTCGGAGTCGGCGGGATCCTGGCCGAAGCGGTCGCAGATGTCGTCTTTCGGCTTGTGCCCATCACTCGCCTCGACGCGCAGGAGATGGTCGAAGAGATGGCAACCCAGACACTGCTCGGGCCGTTCCGCGGTGAACCTGCCGTTGACCGGGAGCGTTTGATCGACGTGCTGGTCGGGCTGTCAAGAGTGGTTGAACACGATCCTCTCATCGTCTCGATCGACGTGAACCCGCTCATCATCGTCGACGGTGTACCGATCGCTGTCGACGCGCTGGTAGAGCTAAGAGCGTGAAAGCCCTCTTCGATCCGCGCGGCGTTGTGGTGGTCGGTGCCTCCACCCACCCGGGCAAGTTCGGCTTCGTTGCCCTCCACAACGTGCTGGCCTCCGGGTATGAGGGCAAGGTGTTCGGTACCAACCTGGAGGGCGAGACCGTCCTCGGTGTCGCCTGCACCCGATCCGTCGACGATCTGCCCGCTGGGGAGATCGACCTTGCGTTCATTTGCACCCCCGCGTCCAGCAACGCCGACATTTTGCGGTCGTGCGCCGCCAAAGGCATCAGCGCTGCGTTCATCACATCGGCTGGCTACGGCGAAGCCGGTGACGCCGGTCGAGTTGCGCAGGACAAGCTCGTTGCGCTTGCCCGCGAACTGGGCATCCTTGTCGCCGGACCGAATGGGCAGGGCCTGGTGTCCACTCCGGCAAGGTTGTGTGCGCAGATCGTGGCGCCGTATCCGCCGACAGGCTCCATTGGTGTTGCCAGCCAGAGTGGCAACATCGTCTCCAGCTTCCTGAACTGGTCGCTGGCGACCGGCGTCGGCGTGTCCCGCGCCATCTCGGCCGGGAACGCCGCCATGACCGGGGTGGCCGACTACCTTGACTTCTACTCGACCGATCCTGCCACTGCGGTAGCACTGGCATATGTGGAAGGCATCGATGACGGCCGCGGCTTCTTCGATCGTGTCGCAGCGGTAGCGGCCCGTAAGCCGCTGGTGCTCGTGAAGGGCGGCGCCACGTCGGGCGGCGCCGCGGCAGCAGCCAGCCATACCGGGTCGCTCGCCACCAACGACAAGGTTTTTGACGGCGCGTGCCGTCAGGCTGGTGTTGTACGCGCTGCGACGGTCGAGGAGGCGTTCGAGGCCGCCGCCACCTTTGCGACCCAACCGTCGCCGAAAGGCCCCAACGTTGTGGTGATGACGACGGCCGGTGGCTGGGGAGTAGTGACTGCTGATGCCATCACTCGTGATCGTGACCTTATGCTGATGCCACTACCGGTCGAGCTCATGGCCGAGATTGACACCAAACTGCCGCCGCGCTGGAGCCGTAGCAACCCGGTCGATTTGGCTGGCGGCGAGACCCGCGACACCATCCCCGAGGTCATGGCCATGATCGCGTCGCATCCCGACGTGCACGCCATTGTGTACCTCGGGCTTGGCATTCAGTCGAACCAGGCTCGCCTCATGCGAGGCGGTCGGTTCTACCCGGACAACGGCTTGGAACGAATCGTCGAGTACCACGAACGACAGGACACCCGCTTCGCCGAAGCAGCCGCTGCGGTCAGCCTCGCGAGTGGCAAGCCCATTTTGACCGCTACCGAATTGGCGGTCGGTGACCCGATCAACGCCGGCCCAGCGGCCGTCCGTGCGAGCGGGAGGCTGTGTTACCCGTCGGCCAATCGTGCCGTCACGGCCCTCGGGCACATGTATCGTGACGCACGCTTTCGGCAGCGGCGAGCCCTTTAATGTCCAGCAAGATGTTGTCGCGCGACAAACGACGGAAGATCGCTGGGTATGTGCGGACCACCGGCCGCGTTCTGCTCGCCCTCCTGCCGATCGTGCTCGTCGTCTATGGCGTTCGCCAATATCGATTTTCGCAACGAGCCGAGCCGTTGAAGGCCCAAAAGGACCTGGCGGTCGGGCCACACGTCGAGACGCCGCTGTTCGCCGTGCGTCGTATCCCGACCCTCCTCAGCGCACCGCTGGCGACCACGCAGATCAAACAGAAGCTGACATCGCTTTCGGCACTCATACCGGGCGGGAGTTGCCTCGGCGTTCTCGCCGACGGCCAAGTGGTGGGCGCAATCAATCCCGACACCGCCGTCATTCCTGCGTCGAATATGAAGATGATCACCGCCGCCGTCGCGCTCGAAGTACTCGGCCCGGACTACACATTCGACACCGTCGTCTACGGCAAGGAAGAGGACGGGGTAACCACCGACCTCACCGTCGTCGGTGGTGGCGACCCCGTGTTGGCAACCAAGAAGTTCCGAGAGGCCAGCAAGACCTTCCCGTATTACGTAGAAACCCCGTTCACCAAACTCGACGACATTCTCGCCCAGCTACGCGCTAATGATGTTCGCGTGGTCAACGGCGAGCTCATCGGCGTCGGCTCGCGCTACGAAGGCGACGGCTCGTACGGCTCGTGGCCGAAGAATCAGGTGAGCCCCATCGGCGGCCTCGTCATCAATGACACACGCACGAGCTACACCGACGAGCTGTACGGCGCCGACCCAGCTAAGCACGCCGTGGAACAACTCGGCGCCAACATGAAAGACGCCCGAATCATCTACAACGGCGGTCCGCCGAAATCGGGTCCGATGCCCGAGGATCCCGGTCCCGAACTGGCACGGGTTACGTCCGCACCGTTGAAGGACATTGTGGCGGCCATGCTGACCCGAAGCGAGAACACCATTGCCGAAATGCTGTTTCGTGAGATCGGCAAAAAGGTGTTGAACAACGGCAGCTTCGGCGGGGCCGCCCAGGCTGTCACCGAGACGCTCACCAAGTGGGGTGTGCCCATGACCGGCGTGGTGGTCAACGACGGATCAGGCCTCGACCGCGGCAACAAGCTCACCTGCCAGGCCCTCATCTCGGTTTTGTCGCACGGCGGCCCCAGTAGCGCACTGGCAGCGGGGCTGGCCACACCCGGACGTGGCACGCTCGACAAGGAGTTTCTCAACTCTCCTTTGAAAGATCGTCTGCATGCGAAGACCGGCACGTTGAACGGCGTGAAATCGCTGGCCGGATTCGTAAGCAGCTCTCCCGAGCACAGCGTCACCTTTGCCATCGTGCTCAACAGTGCCAATGCCGCAGCCCAGTCCGAGAAACTCTGGAGCATTCTCGGTGATGCGATGGCCTCGTTTCCCACGCCGATCGACCTCGCCGCGTTCTCACCCAAACCAGCCGTAGCCGGCTAAAGATGGCATTCTTGCCGATGTTCCCGCTGGGCAGCGTTTTGTTCCCGGGCATGCTGCTTCCGCTTCACGTGTTCGAGCCCCGTTATCGGGCGTTAGTGAAATATTGCCTCGCCAACGAGCCCGAGTTCGGCGTTGCCCTCATCACCCGCGGTCAAGAAACCGGCGGGGGAGAAGAACGCTCGCAGATTGCCACCGTCAGTCGCATCCTAGAAATCGGTGAGTTCCCCGATGGTCGCTACGCGCTACAGACCGTCGGTGTGCGACGGGTAAAAGTCCTTTCGTGGTACGACGACGACCCGTATCCGCAAGCCGAGGTCCAGGACTGGGACGACGACATGGCGGGTGACGCGTCCGACGGCCTGGCCAACCGAGTCATCGGCAAATTGCGGCGGCTGCTCGCTATGTCGAGCGAGGCCGGCTTCGATGTTCCGCCGGCAACGACCGATCTCAGTGACGATCCGCTGCTTGCGTCGTACCACGCTGCCGCTTTGGCCCCGATCAGCACCCACGATCAGCAGCGACTCCTGATCGCCGGAGGGCCAACCCAGCGGTGGAAGCTACTCGATGACATGCTCGATGAGCAGTTCGAGATCCTGCAATTTCATGTCGGAGGAGACGAGACCTAGCTCGTCGGCGTGCTAGGAAATGGCGTGGCCAAATCTCTTCGCAGCCTTACCAACCGGCCGGTTGATGATGTTCTCAGTCTCACCAAGGCCTACGTCAAACAGGAGACACTCGGACCCCTCAAGGGTGCCGGCCGTTGGATCGCCTTCGGCGTCGGCGGAGCGCTGGCTGTCGGTATGGGCACCGTGCTGCTCATGCTCGCCGTGCTTCGCCTCACGCAGCGGTACATGCACGGCGCTATGTCGTGGGCGCCCTATGCCATTACCCTCGTAGCGGGTCTTCTCGTCATGGTCCTGGTCTGGTACATCCGTGGCCGTAAAACATCTATCGCTGCGAAAGGATCGAAATGAGCACAGAACGCGTCAACCTTTCCGACATTGACGGCAAGCTCCGGGAGCTGTCCGGTGATGTAAAGGGCAAGGTGGAAGCCAAGAAGCCGCCGATTTTGGCTGGTCTTGGCGCGCTCGGATTGCTGCTGCTGATCCTGGCCTATTTCTTCGGCAAGCGCAGCGGTAAAAAGAAGACGACATTCGTCGAGATCCGCCGGGTCTGATGCCCAAAAAAACGGCGCCGAAGAAATCACTCGTTTCGACCCTCGGTCGAGCGGCGCTTCGTCGCGGGACCTTCGGCGGACAGCGCGGCTACCTGGCCCTGCCGATTGCACTGCAGGTATTTCGTACCGTTCGCAAGGCAACCACCAAGACAGCTTCGACCATCGCATTCGAGAAATTGACGGCCGGTCAATCCGTCACGATCACCTCCATCACACCGCTTACCCGCAAGGAACGTAAGGCGGCCCGCAGTTGAACGTGTTGCTGCGAAACCCTCGTCGCGAGGTCTCGGTACACGGTCCAATCCGTGTGCACGCCCTCATCGCCAAGCTCGATATGAACCGCGAGTCGGTGCTTGTCATCTCCAACGGAACCCTGGTTGCTGGCGACGCGTTGTTGCTTGACGACGATGTCGTCGAAGTCCGCCCGGTCATTTCCGGCGGAGCCTGAACCCGGACGGCTGTTATGAAATGTCGCGTCTGCCGGGAACCGGCAGTGATCGATTTACCGCACCACAACGCCAACTTTTGCCCCGAGCATTTTCTTCGACTCTGTCACGACCAGGTCGCTCGGGCCATCAAGGATCACGACATGATGAAGCCCAGCGACCGATGCCTGGTTGCCGTCTCGGGCGGCAAGGACAGCCTGGCCATCTGGGACATCCTGCTCGGGCTTGGCTACGAAGCCGATGGCCTTTACGTCGGCCTCGGCATAGGCGACTACTCCGACGTGTCGGGCACATACGCCCAGGATTTCGCCCGCTCTCGAGGTTTGAAGCTGATCACCGTCGATATGCGGGGCGAGCACGGCTTCGACATTCCCACTGCGGCATGGGCCACCCGTCGCGTCGCCTGTTCGGCTTGCGGTACGTCGAAACGGCACGTGTTCGACAAAGCTGCTATCGACGGCGGCTACGACGTATTGGTCACCGGCCACAACCTCGATGATGAGGCCGCAGTGCTGTTCGGCAACACCCTTCGTTGGGAAGTGGAATACCTGGCTCGCCAGCAGCCAGTGCTCCCAGCGCGCGACGGCTTTCCCCGCAAGGTGAAACCACTCATTCGCCTTGGTGAGCGGGAGATGGCGGCGTACTGCATCGTGAAGGGCATCGACTACCAGGTGGACGAATGCCCCATGGCGGCCGGAAACAAACACATTGGTTTCAAAGAAGCGCTCAACGCCATCGAGGAGAAGTCACCGGGAACCAAGTCGGTCTTCTACCACGGCTTCCTCGCTCGGGTCGGTCCGCAATTGTCGCCCACGACGGTCGCAGAGCGGGGCGAACTGTTGGCCTGCGAACGATGCGGTTCGCCGACAACCAGTGACTTGTGCGCATTCTGTCGGATCGCGGAGAAGGCCTCCGCGCATGAACCAGTACCGGTCGAGCTGATCGTTCGGTCCAGAGGACGTAAGTGACCGAGAACGAGCACCCGCATGGCCGACCGTTCAAACTGGGCGACCGCGTGCACATTGTCGACTCCCGCGATCGGCACTATCTGATCACCCTGCAGGCCAACGGTGAGTTCCATACTCATGCCGGTCTGTTTACTCACGCTGATCTCATCGGCAAGCCCGAGGGCACCACACTGGCCTTGGCTCGCGGCATGACCTATACCTGTCTGCACCCAACGCTTGAGGACTTCGTGCTCAAGATGCCTCGCGGCGCACAGGTGATCTACCCGAAAGACATCGGCCCGATCCTGATCCTGGCCGACATCTTCCCGGGCTGCCGTGTGTTGGAGAGCGGCGTTGGTTCCGGCGCGCTGTCCTCTGCGATGTTGCGGATGGGCGCGCACATCACCGGCTACGAGCTTCGCGAGGACTTCGCCAACCGGGCTCGCACGAACGTCGAGTCACTTCTCGGTGCCGACGTGTTGTCGCGGTACGACGTGCAGCTTCGGGATTGCTATGAGGGCATCGACGAACGCAACCTCGACCGTGTTGTGCTCGATCTTCCCGAGCCGTGGCACGTGGTGCCCCACGCCGAAAAAGCACTGCACCCCGGCGGCATCCTGCTGGCCTACACACCGTCGATCACGCAAGCCACCCAGGTGCGCCAGGCCATGGAAAGCGATGGGTGGATTCTGCAGCGAACCATGGAAGTACTCAACCGCGGCTGGTACATCGAAGGCATGGCCGTGCGCCCCGACCACCGCATGGTGGCCCACACCGGCTTTCTGACCACCGGCCGCTGGATCGGCGAAGGCTCCCGCGCCGTCACCCCTGCGCAGCGCGAACGGGTTTTTGATTCCCGCGACGAACCTATCCTTGACAACGAACCGGTGCTTGAAGCCTGAGGCGCACCAGACGGCTTACAGAAGGAGCCGTGGCTACCATGCTTCTTTCGTCATAAGACGTTGGAGAGTGGGCGGCATGTTGAAGTTCAGTCGGGGCATTGTCGGGTTGTCGCTTCTTGCGTCGGCCCTCACATTTGGAACGGCCGCCAGAGCCGCTCCAGTCGCCGGTGAAGGTGGGCGGGTTTCGCTGCAATCACCGACGCGAATTCAGGACTCGCGAAGCACCTTTGGTCAGGCTGGAGTAACCACGTCGACAATTGGTGCCGGCCTGATCGTGAATGTATTCGTCGGGGCTCACCAAACGGCTGGTGAGGCCAGATTGCATGCATGCGGGGCGCCGGCTAGCACCGGTCGGGTTGCGTTCGTGTTCGCGCCGTTGGACGGCGCTGTCCAACGAGTGCTCACCGACACTACTTCGGACTGCCTAACGGCCACTACGGCGGTCGACGTTATCGTCGATAAGTTCGGGGAGGTCACCGCAAGTCCGGCGACCGATCGTCTTCAGTACGTCCCGTTGGCGGCGCCTATCTCCGTGCTCGACGCGGATGTTGCTGCAAATTCGGCCACTGCCCTTAACCTTGGAATTGCCACTCCTGCCGAGGCGAGGGCGGCGGTCATCGTTCTTGAAACAAAAGGCGGCGATGAGGACGGATTCTCCAGGGCATTCACCTGCGGCGGCTATCAGCCCTTTAGCCCAGATCTCAACGTGAGTGAGTTGGCTGCGGCTAATGTCGCTTATGTACCCGTCACCCCGACGGCCGGGCCCTGTGTCTTCTCATTCGGCGCGGCCAACCTTCAGGTCACACTGCTTGGATGGATGTCTACATCAGGGCCGGACACGGCTTCGCTTCCACCGGCGATCAAACTAGAGCTGGAAAGCATTCGGCCTCCGGGACTGGTGGCGATCACGCCGACACGATTGCTCGACACCCGTAACGAACCGGCACCAAACGGCGAAAAGCTGGAGGGGGGTCAATTCGGAGAGCTTCCGTTCGGCGCCGACAATGCTCGATGGCTGTCCGCCGTTGTGCTGAATGTGACCGTCGATCAACCAGAAGCTGGTGGCTTCGTCACCGTGTATCCATGCGATCAAGAGCGGCCCGTCACCTCAAATCTCAACTACAGCTCCGGTCAGACCATTGCGAATCTCGTGACCGCAAAACTGTCGGCGACCGGTTCGGTCTGCGTCTTTAGTTCTGCAACCGCGCACATCATCATCGACATGATGGGTGGGTTTGTGGTGAACAGAGGATCGGGCAGTCAGGCGGTTACACCGACGCGGATCCTGGATAGTCGGAACGCCATTGGCGTGCCGACGCGGGCGCGGGCGAACGCTGATTCAACCACCACGCTGCATGTCGCTGGTACTGGCAGCGTCCCGGCGGTCGGTGCCCAGGCGGTCACGCTGAATGTCACCGTTGACCAGCCCGCAGCGGGCGGCTTTGTCACCGTCTACCCCTGTGGCGAGAACGTTCCCAATGCCTCAAACCTGAACTACGCAGCGGGTCAGACCATCGCCAACCTCGTCACCGTCAAACTCGGGCAGGATGGCAACGTCTGCTTCTACACGTCGGGGTCTGCCCATCTGATCGCCGACCTTGCTGCGTGGTACCAGCCCAGTCTGCCGGCAGGGTTCAAGGAGCTCGCACCGGTACGGGTGCTCGACAGTCGCAACGCCATCGGTATAGCGGGAAGGGCGTTGCTCGGGACCGGCTCTACCACCACCCTCGTGATGGCCGGACGTGGTGGCGTGCCAGCCACCGGGGCTGAGGCAGTCACGATGAATATCACCGTCGACCAACCCCAGGGTGGCGGTTTCGTCACGGTATTCCCGTGCGGCCAGGCCGTCCCTTTGGCATCGAACCTCAACTACGCCCGCGGCCAGACGATCGCCAACCTTGTCAACGTCAAGCTGTCGGCGAGCGGCACGGTGTGCATCTTCACCTCGGCCGCCGCGCACGTACTCGTCGATGTCGCCGGCTACAGCACGACCACGCCGGACACGTACTGGTTCACCCGCCTTACCCGGTTGAGCCAGCCGATGGCGGCATTGGCCGAGACCGATGCGACCCAACTGCTGAACGACGCAGCCAGCGCGTCTCGACGTTTCAGGCTCGGCTAAGTACCAACACGGGGATGATGCGGCCGCCGGTGCGGGCCTGGTAGATGTCGTAGCCCCCATAGACGTCGAGCGCGATGTCCCACAAACGCTCTCGCTCGGCGCCGGTCGCCTCGGTGACGCGGTAGCGGCCGCTGCGGTTCTTGGCGATGACATCGCAATCGGGCTGGGCCTTCAAATTGTGATACCAAGCTGGGTTCTTGGGCATGCCACCCTTCGACGCAATCAGGATGATGTTGTCGCCGTCCAGGGCGTAGACCAATGGCGTCTCGCGCGCCAAACCCGACTTGGCGCCAACGTGCTTCAGTAGCAGCACGGGCTGACCGATCATGGTGCTCCAGCGACCATCGGTTTTCTTCAACAGCACCGGGTCCAGCTTGGAACTCACTGTGATGATGTACAGACTGCCCAGCTTGCTGGAGGCAACCTTGGTCGCCAGTCGCTTCATTGGGCTGAGCTGTTGGGCCATAGCCCGACCCTAGTGGCCGTGAGCTTTGTGATTCTGATGTTGCTCTACGACATCAGAATCACAAAAGGTGGCTCAGACTTCGATGAAGATGCACTCGCCGGGGCACTCTTCGGCGGACTCGATGACCACGTCGAGTTGGCCGTCGGTGAAGTTGGCCA
>JAYTKG010000593.1:0-3000 GCA_043730435.1 Acidimicrobiia bacterium
TGAATCGCCTTGAAGCGTTCCTTGTGGATTGGGTCTTGCAGCGATTCTTGTAGGAGCCGCTTCTTCTCGCCGGTCGCCGTTTGCTTGAAGAAGACCTCACGGAACCGGGTCTTGTCGGCAATCTTCCAGTACCGCATGATGGCGTCCTCCATCGCCACGTCGAGAGCGTTGATCGCAAGGAGGTACTTGCCGAGCACGAGAACATCGTCGTTTGCGAGGCCGGACCAACTATTTCGTAGCGTCATCCGGCTAGCCTTTCATCGACAGACGGTCTGCCTTGATTAATTGCGGATGCAACTACTTGATCAAAGCAGGCTCGGAGAATCCTCCGGCTAGCTCGACGGTGCGCCTTGATCGGCTAACCACACCTGGAAGAACCCCGCCGCGTTGTTGCCTTCGGAGAGACGGCCGACTTCGATCAGAAAGTCCGCCAGCAGGCGGCGTTTGCGCATCCAGTTCCGCGCCGTGACACCGACGACCACGAAGCCTTCGTGTCCGTCGCCCGCGTCATAAACGTCCTCGTCGTCATCGTCACCCTGGTCCATGACCTCGACGTGAGCAGACGGCGTAACGACGGCCGGTAGAGCAGAGCCACAGCGCTCGCTTGAGCCGATGGCGTCGGCCCTCGCACCCATCAGGTTTGGGACTGGGAGGCCGTCTAAACGTGGGCGAAGCCAACGGGCGGATGAACGAGTCGGGCGAACCGGTACGGGCACCACGCAGCAAGTCAAGGGAGACCAACGCCGAGTAGGGCAGGGGCTGGTCAACGCAAGCGACCGTCGCTGCCGTCGGCTCGCCCCACTGCGGGAACTCCTCCCGTCGACGTTTCCGCCCCCCGGAAAGTGTGTCAATCACGTCCTCGATCGTTTGAAGTCGCTGGAATGTGACGTTGCTCCCGTCGCTACCGACTCTCAGCGAACACACGAGCATGAGCGGAGCAATTAATAGGAGGGTGATGCGGCACTTCGGGCGGGAGTGAGTCACTCCAGTACATCGATGAGCCACTTTGTTCGGCGCGTTGGCCGGTATCAGGGGACGAGTAGACCTTGATCGTGTAGAGCTGCACATGCTTTGCCCGCTCTACGCGGGCGAATAGGTGAGAGCGTCGCGGTGAACGACGACACGCAGCAAGACGTTGGCGAGCGGTACCCAAGTTGACTGTCACGTGAGCGATAGTGCGGGCGGTAGCTGGCCGCACTATCAGGACCCAAACGTTTTTCCAGCGGCAGGTGTTTGGCCTGCTTTCGGAAAATTTCAGCAATACGTCAGGCACCGTGCGAAACGGCGCTGAATGACACGGCGCAGGGGGCACCGTGCAATTTCGTGTGGTGCATCTCCGGTGCCTAAGAAGGATTCCGAGCTTTGCCCTAGCAAGCTCCATAGCCTCTGAGCTGCGGAAACAAGTGGAGCGGGTGACGGGAATCGAACCCGCGTTCTCAGCTTGGGAAGCTGATGTTCTGCCTCTGAACTACACCCGCAGAACTGCTGTGACGACGCAGGTTAGCGCGGTACGCCCGCGATTCGTAAGGCCCCAGGGATTGCTTCGAGGGTGACGGGCAGAAGACCCATTGGTTCGCCGTCGGCCCATAACTCGGCTGGGCCCCGCAGTTCGATGACGCTGCCCCGGTAGGTGCTCACCTGCGGGTGCGAGAGATGCGTTCCGTTGAACACGGTGGGGAAGAATCGCAGCAGTTCAACACGCCCGAGTTTGCCGACGACGGTGACGTCGAGCAATCCGTCGAACGGATCGGCGGCGGGGCAGATCTGCATATTGCCGCCGAAGTAGGCGCCATTGCCGACGGCGATCAGCGTCACTGAGACATCATGCGAAACTCCGTCAACAGTGAGTGTGAGCGGCAGAGGCCGCAGACCTGGCAACTCCTCGATCGTGGCTCGTTTGTAGACCGCTGCGCCGCGCGGCCATCGCAGCCGGTTTGCTCGTTTGTTCACGGCAACGCCAAACCCGGCCGTGGCAACCGTGAGTGCCCAACCATGCTCGGTTCGGATGGCGTCCACGTCGATCGCCGGTTGCAGGGCCGCTTCAATTGCTGGCTCAGGAGACGACGGCAGGCCAAGGGCGAGAGCACCATCGTTGCCGGTGCCGGTGGGGACGATGCCCAGCACAACTCCCGTCGTGGCCAGAGCGTTAACGGCAAGGTGCACGATGCCGTCTCCGCCAACCACGATCACTCGGTCGACCTCGGTCTGCAGCGCATTGCGCAGAGCAGCGTTGGTGCCGGCCCCAGATTCGGGGAGAGACAGCGTGACATCGTGTCCGGCGCCGACAGCTGCCGCCACCACGGCATTGGCAACCGACGCTGCCGACCCGTCGCCTGAGGCCGGGTTCCCGATGACGCATACTGAACTCACGTTCTATCTCCTTCTGCGAGCCAACTCCGAACAAGCGGCAGTAGTCATCCTGCCCGATCTCAGGTAACCCGCCCAGAACTTTGCGTTCCTCGGGCCAAACATAACTAACGTCGGGCTCGTGATCCTGTCTGATCGGTCCCTTCGTGAACAGTTGGCGGCCGGGCGCATCGTGCTCGATCCGCTCGATGAGTCGTGCATCCAACCGTCTTCCGTTGATGTGAAGCTCGACCGCTTCTTCCGCATCTTTCGCAACCATTCGGCCGGCATCATCGACCTCAAGCAGGACATGCGCTTCCTGACCGAAGAAGTCGAAGTAGCCGAAGACGGCGTCTTCATGTTGCACCCCGGTGAGTTTGTGCTGGGTGCCACCCTTGAGCGGGTGGGCGTACCGGACGATCTGGTCGGTCGCATCGAAGGTAAATCCAGCCTTGGCCGGTTGGGCCTGCTTATCCATTCCACTGCCGGATTTATCGATGCTGGTTTTGATGGCCACGTCACGTTGGAACTGGCGAACGTTGCCAATCTGCCCATCACGCTCTACCCCGGTATGAAGGTCGGCCAGATCAGCTTTCTCTCCATGACCACGCCGGCCGACAAACCCTACGGCTCGGGTGCGGCCGGGTCGAAGTA
>JAYTKG010000594.1:0-9057 GCA_043730435.1 Acidimicrobiia bacterium
ACCGTTGGCCCGGGCCGCGACCCGCAACCCCATGGCAGCCATGTTGAACCGGTCGAGGTCTTCGTCGGCTCGCTGGCCGAGCGCGAAGAGGTGATCAAAGGTGGTGTTGCAACGCGTCGCGAACGCGGTGAAGTAGCGCTCAATCAGGTCACGAGGGAATCGGTCGATGCCGGCGGGGACCGGGGTGTGGGTGGTGAAGATATTGCCGGCGCGGCCCACCTCGAGCGCTTCGTCAAACGTCAAACCGGTGCCGGTCAGTTGGCGGATGCGTTCGAACGCCAGAAAGCCGGCGTGGCCCTCATTCGAGTGGAAGACCTGGGCATGAATGCCGAGCGCCTGTAGGGCGCGAACTCCACCGATACCAAGCAGGATCTCTTGGCGAAGACGGTGCTCGTTGTCGCCACCGTAGAGGCGATCGGCAATGGTCCGTAGCTCGGGAGCGTTTTCGGGAAGGTCAGTATCGAGCAGATACAGCGGGGTGCGACCAACATCAGCGCGCCACACCTTGGCGTGCAGCGTGTCGTCGGGAAACTCAACCGTTACGCGAACGCCGGTGTCGGCCAAACCGAGTTCATTCGGGTCCTGGGCCACGAACCGTTCCTGCTGCCAGCCGTCGGAGCGCAGTGACTGTCGGAAGTAGCCGTAGCGGTAGAACAGGCCGATGCCCACGAGTGGAACGCCAAGGTCACTGGCGGCCTTCAGATGATCACCTGCAAGGATGCCGAGGCCACCGGCGTACTGCGGCATCGCTGCGCTCACACCGAATTCGGGCGAGAAGTAGGCGATGACGCGAAGTGGGCTGTTTGTCTTTTCGGTCTGGAACCAGCGTGGACCGGTTCGGGCATCACGCTGCTCTGCCACAACTGCAGCAAGGTCATGAAGGAAGCGTGGGTCGTGCGCAGCAGCGTCGAGTCGGTCTTGGCTGGCACGGCGCAAGGTTTCGAGCGGCACCCCACCCGTCGCCAACCAGGCGTCCGCGTCGAGGCGGGCAAACAGATCGCCGGTGGCGTTGCGCCAGCTCCAGCGCCAGTTCTTGGCGAGTTCTTCTAGGCCAGCGAGCGGCTCTGGGACGCGTGAACTGACGACAAAACGACGAGTGGCTTTCATACGAGCACCTTCTGATACGTGTTGATGGTGTGGGCGGCAACTGCGTCCCAGCTGTAGTGCTGATGGACGAGGTTGAGCCCATTGGTGGTCTGACGGGTGCGGAGGTCGGCATCGGTCAGTGTGCGGGTGACGGCGTCGGCCAAGGCCTTGGCGTCACCCGGTGCGAAGAGTAAACAGGCGTCGGCATTGTGGAGCACTTCGGCCATCCCGCCGGTGCGAGCCGCAACCAGAGGGGCACCGGCCGCAAGCGTTTCCAGCGCCACGATGCCGAATGGTTCGTAGAAGCTGGGAATGACGACACAGCTTGCCGCCTGCAGCAGTTGGGCGAGTTCGTCGGCCGGTACGAAGCCGGCGAAATGCACCAGATCGGCGACACCGAACGCTTCGGCTCGCTCGGCCAGCTCCGCGCGATACGAACCGGTTCCGGCGATCACGACCCGAACGCCCGGTAGTCGTTCGCGCAAGATCGGCATTGCTTCCACCAGCGTTTGGAAGCCCTTCTCGTATTGCACCCGACCCCACGAAACGATGAGTGGCCCGCCCGTCTCGGTTGGTTCTGGTGTTGGAGAACGCGACCACAGCTCGGCGTCGACGGCGTTGTGAATCGTCACGAGTTTTTCGGCTGGGACTTCAAAGCTGTCGGCGATCTGATGGGCCATAAACTGGCTGCAGCAGATCACCATGTCGGCCCGAAACGTCAACCACCACTCGGCCGAATGAATGGATGCCGACTGCCCGTTGGTTGGCACCACACCACCGTTACGGCCTCGTTCGGTGGCGTGGATAGTGGCGATCATGGGCGCACTCCACAGGGCACTGAGCGTGTCACCTGCCCATCCGCTCAACCAGTCGTGGACGTGGACGATCTGGGGCTTCCAGCCGGAGCCGAGCTTGGTGGAGAGCTGTACGAGTTGGTGATTGGCGCTGATCATCTTGGAGACGAACTGGTCGTCGGGGAACCATGGAAGATCGGTGGAAGCACGCAAAATACGTACTCCGTCGATCACCGCGTCGTCGGGAGCGTCCGGATGTTGGAACGTCAACACCACTACTTCATGCCCGGATCGGACCATTGCCGTGGCAATACCGTGCACATGAGTGGCGAGGCCACCCACGAAAAGAGGTGGGTATTCCCACGAAACCATGACGATTCGCATGGGGGAGGGGTCGCCGCGCACCGGGCAAGGATAGCCGCGGGGGTTCGGCGTGGCGATAGACCATTGGTAGTGACGTGTGACCAGGAGGACCTGGGCGAAATGGCATGGATGACGGGGCGGGTGATTGGCCAGTAAACTGTGGCCATGGTGCACGCGGCGGTTCATGGCCACTTTTATCAGCCCCCGCGTGAAATGCCGTCCAACGGCTGCGTCCCGGTGGAGCCAACCGCTGCCCCCGCGCATGACTGGAACGAGCGCATCACCGACGAGTGTTATCGACCCAACGCCGCGGCTCGTATCGTCGACAGTCGCGGTCGGATCCTGGCTATCGTCAACAACTTCGAGTTGCTGTCGTTCGATCTCGGACCCACGTTGGCTCGATGGCTGGAACGGGCTCGGCCCGAGGTGCACGCCAAGATCGTGGCCGCCGACCGGGTTGCGCGCACTGCAGTGGCCCAACCGTTCCATCACGTCATCATGCCGTTGGCCACTGCGCATGATCGTCGTACCGAAATGCTCTGGGGAATGGCCGACTTTCGCACCCGGTTCGGCCGGGAAGCTGAGGCCGTCTGGCTTCCCGAAACCGGCGTCGACGACGCCACCATGCAAACCTTGGCCGAGCTCGGCGTTGGCGCCACCATCCTCATGGCCGACCAGGCAGCCGCACCGGTCGACACCAGCAAGCCCTATCAATGGCGCTCCGCCGACGGGCGCTCGGTAGCCATTGCATTCGCCGATCAGTCTTTCAGTCACGACCTTGCGTTTGGGGTCATGGGCGGCAGCGCCGAAGCGCTCGTCAACCGAGCCGAAGCTGTTGCGCGCGGCGGTCTTGGTCTCGCCGCCACCGACGGCGAAACCTTCGGACACCACCACACCTTCTCTGAGCGCACCGTGGCGTTCGGGCTCGGTGTGCTGGCCCGTCGTCGTGGCTTCACGACCGGGTCCGTGGTGAAATGGTTGCAAGAGCAACAACCTGGCGCATATGTCGGTGTTCGTGAAAGTGCATGGAGCTGTGCCCACGGCCTCGGTCGATGGCAGACCGATTGCTCCTGCTCCACCGGCGGTCCCGCCGGAAGCAACCAGGCGTGGAGAGCACCCCTGCGCGCTGCCCTCGATGTCGTACGCGAGCAAGCTGGCCGCGCGTTCACCGTGGCCGGGGCCGACTACTTTGTCGACCCATGGGCGGCACGTGACGGCTACGGCGAAGTACTGGCCGATGCATCGAGCCGCGAAGGTTTCTGTGGCAAGTACCTCAAGGCTGGCGCCGACCCGGTGGTGGCGTTCGAGCTGCTCGAAAGCCAGCGCCATGCGCTCGCCATGTACACCAGCTGCGCATGGTTCTTCCATGACCTCGTCGGGCTTGAGACCGTGCTCGTCATGCGCCACGCGGCGCGCTGCCTTGATCTCATCCGCCACGCCACCGGCGTTCGCCCGTCACTCGACCCGGTCTTTGCCCACCTGGCGACTGCGTTCAGCAACGACCCTAGCGAAGGCTCAGGCGTGGACATTTGGCAGCGCTGGGTCGACCCGGTCCGAGACGCCGAGCCAGAGGCGGCATCAGTGGTGCCGTCACCTGGGGTGGCCATGCGGTTGGTCGTCACCGATGCCGTTGGTCGAGCGGTGCAGAGTCGGAGCCATGACGACATCAGCCGGGCCCGAGACGTCGTCCGCATGGCGGGCCACGGCACTGTGCTCGAAGTGGCCCAGGAGGCTGTCTACGACGTGCTCCTGGCCGAAGGGGATTACACCGGACTTGAGTCCCTTGGCTTCGATCTTGGCCTGGCCGTCGGTCGCCTGGGTCTGGACCGACTCGTCGAATCCTCCGTCAACCTGGGCTGACTCGCCACGTCGGAACCTACCGGCTTGCTACTTCCGGCGGTAGGTGGTTCGTCGTCCCCGCCCGCCGTCGACTTCTACGGCACCGGCGTCGGCCAGATCGCGCAGATTCCGGCGGACCGTTTGTTCGCTGCGCCCAGTCTGGCGGGCGAGCTGCTCAACGGTCCTCGTTTCGTCTCCAAGCTCGATGAGTAGACGGGCAGCGGCTGGCGCAACGGGAAGTGGCCGTCTGGCTGTCGAGCGGCAGATCACAGTAAAACGGATGCCGTCATCGACAAACCTTGGCGGAGGGTATCCACGGTCGCTCACCGAACGAAGGATGATGGGAATCCCCGTCGCGAGTTGTTCCACGGTGCGCTCGCCGCCCGGTAGTCGGACGTGACTGGCGATCGATACCAACGTTGCGTTGCGCGCCGGAGTGACGTCGCTTCGGCCGAGTTCGTCCACCGAAATGCCATACAGTCCTCCGGGGTTGCGAATCACGAGACTGTCCTTGGTCATCGTGACAAGCACGGGCTCGTTGACTGACCAGGAAAGGTCTCGGTGCAGAAGAGCGTTGCCGATGAGTTCCCTCACGGCGTCGAGCGGCCAAAACGGCTCATCGACAACTCGGCCCGCAGCTCCGTTTCGAATCGCAACCGGTGCCATCCGATGCACCCAGTCGACGGTTGCTGCGATCATCTCGGGGATCGAACCTTCTATGCGCGGTGCATCCTCGGCTCTGATTGACTCGTCGTCGCTGAATCGAGCGACCGCACGGACGTGAAGTCCGGGGACAAGGCGTTGTGGGAACTTGCCCAACATCAGGAGTGCGGACATTGATGGCATGCCCTTTACCAGAACACTGGACGCGTGAAGTATCTCCTCACTTGTCAGGGCTGCGACTCGCGTAGACCTACCGCTGGACGATCGTCTGTTCCGGACGAACTGCTCGACCGCGTCCGTGTCGAGATCCTCACGCTCAGCTCCTGGAATGACAGCTCGATCGTGCGTCGGCGCGATACGACTCGCATACAACGCCTGCGCTTCAAGTTCGGACGCCCGATAGTCACCATCAAAGGCTCGGATCCAGACACCTTGTGAGCGGCCAGCCCGTACCCGACACGGCTTGGAGCCCGCAGCTAATTCCGAGACATCGACGACAACCACAGGGTGGCCTTCGTACTCGACTATTTGAATGTCGACGGACGGTGGTGGCTCCAAGACCTGGCGGACAAGATCGGCCGTCTGACGCGCCAAGAGCGGGGCATCAATAGGTGCCGATCGAAAACCGCTCGCCTCATCGATGCCGAGCAAAATGGTGCCGCCCCCGGGTCGATTCGCGAAAGCACAAATGGTGGAGGAGATGCTCTCTGGCAATCCGCCAGTCGACCGTTTCGCTTCGACCTCGGCATGGTCGGTCCCCAATGTGCGTAGCTGCTCCACGATGGCTTGAATGTTACGGTCCACGATCAAATGATACAGCAGTTATGTACCATTTACTATACTATTTGGTGATCATTTAGTAAGCCTAGAGGCGGCTTTGACCAAGCCGAGCAGCCCTCAGGACGTGGCTTCGACCAGTTGTTTGAGGGCTTTGAGGTTGCGGTTCCAGATAAACTTCAGCACGACCTTGCCGCCGAGCGCGCCGGCGATGGGGCCGCCGAGCCACCATGGAAATGTGAGATTTTCGCGCCAGATGAAATTGGTGGAGCGAGGGCCCCGCTGCGAAAGCGTGAAGCGACCGACACCGCTCACGATGCCGCCATGGCGAACGCCCATGGCGTGACCGGGTTCCCATTCGGTGATTTCCATCGGGTCGGTCATGCGGATGGGGCCGACTTTGGTGTCACAAAGAAATGTGGTGCCTACACCGCGAGTCTGCTCGGTGGTGAAGCGAATCGCCTCGGCATCGGCCATCCAGTCAACGTGATGCTCCACCGGTTCAAGGACCTTCCACACGTCGTCGGGCAATGCGTCAATGACGATGGAAACTGCGATTGCACTCACGAAGCTGGTGAGACAACTCGCAGCTGCTGCAACGCTGCGGCGGCATCTTCGGGCGGCGTGATGTTGATCATGACACCCGTGCCACGCTCGAAGCCGGCAACGGTCGTGAGCTTGGGGCAGATGTGGGCATGCCAGTGATAGTGGCTGTCGTGGTGCTGGTGCGGCGCACTATGGAACACAAGATTGTACGCAACGTCACCCAGCAGCTTTTCGAGATCGGCGAGTGACTGCTTGATGCCGATACCGATGGAGGTGAGATGGTCGGGATCGGACTCGTCGAGGTGGCCGACGTGGGCGCGGGGGATAACCAGCATCTCGAAGGGACACCCGCTCCAGAATGGGCACACGATGATGACGTTGTCATCCTCGTAAATCACCCGCGTGCGATCGTTCAGTTCGGCTTCCACCGTGGTGCACAGAATGCAACCGCCGTCGAACCGTCCGAACGCTCGTTCTTCCTCAATGATTTCACCAGGAACGAACGGCATGCCGAGCAACTGCCCGTGCGGGTGGGCGACCGAAGCGCCAGCCTCACGACCATGATTGACAATGGCCTGCGTGTAGCGGATGTGTGGCAACCGGGCGTGCTCGCCCATACGCTCGGCCAGCGCCTGCATGACCTGCGCGGCGCCCTGATCATCAAGTTGGCCCCACGAAATGGCGTGCTCGGGCGACAAGATGAGCACTTCGTGAATGCCCGACGCGGCGGCCTGTACGTGCACCGGGCCAAGGTTGCGAACCGACATGGAGTCGTCACCGAAAAAGGCCGGGTAGCGATTGGCGATGACCTGCACCTGCCAGTTCCCGTCGGGACCGCTGGCCTCCCAGAGTGGTGTCTCGTGCTCGGTGCCGGGGCAGAACGGGCAGGCGCGACCAGTATCGGCCTCAACCTGAGGGCTGCGAGGCGCAAAGTCGGTGGGTCGCTCACGCCGCTCAGCAACGATGGTGACCCATCGCCCATTGAGGGGATTCAAGCGCAGCTGACTCATGACTCTTTCATCCTAGGCCTCCTATCGGCCCGAAACACGGAAACATGATGTGAACTTCGACTATTGAAGACAGATTTTGACCAATTCTCCCACCGATTCACCAGGGTTAGACCGGCAGCGGCTGCCATCTGGTCAAGTTGATCAGGGCTCTGGTAGCAGATCTGAAACGGTCGAAGGAGCGGGAGTGCGTTGTTGCGTAGTTCGATGTACTGACCGGTGATGAGCTGACGGTCGACATCGGTCTGCGAGGCAGCCAGAATGACGCGATCAAGGTCAACGGTGCGCAGCGAGAGCCCGGACCCGTAACGGTCGAGGTCGGGCACGAGCGCTTCGATGACAAACACTCCGTCGTCGGTGAGTCGCTCGGCTACCCCCTTCATACAGGTCAACTGTTGGTCTCGACTGGTCAGATTGAAGAAGGTGTTGATCGCAACGAAGACGAGTGAAAACGGTCCATCGGGCAGACCAGTCGACATGTTGGCGCAGACCGTTGCCACGCGATCTCCACTCGGTTTCGCTGCCAGTTGGTCAAGCATTTTCGCAGATGCGTCAAGGCCAACGACGTCGAGTCCGGCGGCGACGAGAGGCAGCGCTATTCGACCGGTGCCGACCCCGAGTTCAAGCACGCGACCGTTGTTCGCCAGTTCCACCAGGCATTGCACCGTGGCATTGATGTCGGAACTGGCGACAGCTGGTGACTCGCCGTACCACTCGTCGTAAATGTCGGCGAACGCGTCGCCGTAACTCGCCGGTCCGTATCCGCCCGTGTCGGTCAAGGTGTTGGCGTCAGATCGATGACGAGACGTTTGCTGTTCTGATTGGGTATCGCCTCGAACTGCTTCAAGCCGTCACCCGTCGGCGGATACTGCTTGTTGTCGCACGGATCTTCAAATACCTTCTCGACGGGCTTCCACACGACAGTGCATTTGATCGGTTGCCCTTCTCGCAGGGCGCTGAACGCGTACCAACCCTTAGCGACATCATCGCCGACATGGTTCACGAAGATGTAACCGTTGTCCTTCCCGATGAGGCCCGGGTACAACTGCGGACCCTTCTCGGTAATGCGCTTGGCCTCACGCTCGTAGAAGAGCGAGTCGAAGTTGTCTTTGCCGATTCGTACGTCGGCAGTCTTGCCCCGGCTGAGCCACCACGCCGCACCCCAGAGCCCGCCCGCAAGCACGGCCAAGAAGAGAATGCCAAGCAGCACCGGCGTAACCGTCTGCGCCAACATCGACTTTTGCTTCGCTTCATTCACAGAGGTGAGTATCTCAGGACAACGGCGCGCTCGTCCGGTTCAGCGCATCGTATGGTTTAGCCAGCGGGACGGAGTAGGTCGGCGACATCGATTTCGAACGGGCCAAGGTCAACGCTTCCGCTCGTGAGAGTTCGGGTTGTTTCGTATCTGGCTTCAGGATCGCTCACCGGGTCGGTGAACTCCTCCACCACGTCGGCACCGATGTTCACGATGAGGTAGCGGCGCACGCTCGCGGCAGCGTAAATGCGCTGCTTCGTGGACCGGTCCCGTGCAAGCGACGAGTCGGAGATGTCAACGACAACTGCGATATCGGCAGCACCCGGGTGCTGCTGGTCGTAACGACCGACCCGCACGATCGCGAGGTCGGGCTCTGGTTCGGAGTCGGCGGTGGTGATGGGGTTCTGTACCCGCAGCATCCAATCGGACATGCCGAGACGCAGAGTCAACAACCGTGCCAGAAGAGCGAGATGAGAGGCATGGGCAGGTCCCTCGGTCATCTTTTCGACCAGCACCCCTTCGTAGAGTTCCAGGGAATCATCGCTGGTCAGAATCTCTGCCGCAATCATCTGGTGGTAGCGCTCAACGCTGAACCGGGCAATGCCGATCCCGGGTTCGTCGAGTACGGAGACCATGGCCGAAAGTGTATCGCCCGCAGCTTCAAGCACGCGTCGCAGAAGCCACCTGCGTTCGTCACCCCGAGTCCGACAGCGGTGGCGGCAGGTGA
>JAYTKG010000595.1:0-2611 GCA_043730435.1 Acidimicrobiia bacterium
ACGACGCTGGAAACGCGTGCGCTTCAACATCTTCTTGTGCTTCTTCTTGCGCATGCGCTTTCGGCGCTTCTTGATCAGCGATCCCATAAGGCTGAGAACCGTAGTCGCTCCACCCCATCCGGTGCGAACCCGCTGATGTAAACGCCGGGAGGGCTTGCAGGATTGCCGAGCGAAGCGAGAATGAGCGCCGGGAGCGGTAGCGAGCAAGCGAAGCGTGTTATAGCTGGCGGGGAAGGGCTCGAACCTTCAACAACTGGATTCAAAGTCCAGTGTTCTGCCAATTGAACTACCCGCCATCGGGCGACAACCACTCTAGACCGTCCGGCCGTTTTCCTGTCGCCCCCTTACGTCGGTTCGAGGCATGTTGTAAAACCAACGTATGACTCAACGGCCGATTGCTGCCATCGTTCTTGCCGCCGGCGAAGGTTCCCGCATGCGTTCGGACCGCCCGAAGCCCATCCACCCCGTGTGCGGTCGCCCGATGGTGATGCACGTCATCCATTCGCTCGGCGGCCTTCCGGTGGAACGAACCGCCGTCGTGGTCGGTCACGGTGCCGATCGCGTGAGCCGCAAGGTGGCCGAGCAGGCCCCAACGGAGCTCAACGTCACCTTCGTCGAGCAGCGCGTGCAGCGGGGGACGGGTGATGCCGTCATCGTGGGCATGACGGCGTTCGAATCAGCCGACGATGTCGATGACACGTCCACCGTGGTGGTCATGCCGGGCGATACGCCGCTGCTCCGTGCCGAGACCATCACTGCTCTTGTCGAGCAGCACGAGGCGGCGGGTCAGGCGGCCACCATCCTCACGGCCATCACCGACGACCCCGCCGGCTACGGACGCATCGTGCGCGACAAACACGGTCGGGTTGCCCGCATCGTGGAGCACAAGGACGCCACCGAGCAAGAACGCGCCATCAAAGAGTGGAATACGGGCATCTTCGCGTTTCGTCGTGATCTGCTCGGCCCGGCGCTGCGCAAGCTTTCCCCCGACAATTCACAGGGCGAGTACTACCTGACCGACGTCATCTCGCTCCTCGCAACCGCCGGCTACCCGGTCGGCTCGGTAGTGGTCGCGGACCCAGGTGAGACCCAGGGAGTGAACGATCGCTTCCAGTTGGCCATGGCCGAACGTGAGCTGCGGGCCCGTACCAACAAAGCCTGGATGTTGGCCGGCGTGACCATGTTTGACCCACGCCAAACATTCATCGATGTCACGGTCACACTGGGTCGAGATGTCACGCTGTTCCCCGGAACGATTTTGCAGGGTGACACCTCCATTGGCGCCGGATGCGAGATCGGGCCGGACACCCGCATCATCGATTCGGTCGTTGAAGACGGGTGCGTGGTGGAAAATTCGGTGGTCCGTAAATCAAGTATCGGTGCAGGCGCGCACGTCGGCCCTTATGTATCACTGGCCGAAGGTGCCAAGATCATGCCGGGCGCGATTACCGGTCCCTTCGCCGACGGGTCGTAGAGTCGACTCAACCACCGCACGAAAGAGACAACTGATGGAACGGGTTACCAAGAAGGTCCTGGCGCTTTTCTCCGGGTCTACCCACGTAGAACTGGCCGAAGAGATCGCTGTCCATCTCGGTATCGAGCTCGGCGAAGCCAACCTGGTGCAGTTCGCCAACGGTGAGATCCGTCCCCGCTTTTCTGAGAGTGTGCGCGGCGCTGACGTGTTCATCGTTCAGTCGCATGGCATGAGCGGTGACCGCAGCATCAACGACTCCATCATGGAGCAACTCATCATGATCGATGCGGCCCAGCGGGCTTCGGCCAAGCGCATTACGGCGGTGTGTCCGAACTACGGCTACGCCCGTCAGGATCGTAAGGCCGAGGGTCGCGAGCCGATCACGGCCAAGCTTGTCGCCGACCTGTTCAAGGCTGCGGGCGCCAAGCGCATGGTGTCGGTCGACTTGCACTCCGGCCAGATCCAGGGCTTCTTCGATGGCCCCGTCGATCACCTCACGGCCATACCGGTTCTTGAGCAGTACATCCGGGAGAACGGCACGTCGCCGGTCATCGTGAGCCCGGACGCTGGACGCATAAAGGTGGCCGAGCGCATGGCCCAGCACCTCAACGCCGATCTGGCGTTCATCTACAAGCGCCGCCCGAAAGGCAGTACCAACGTCGCGATTGCCCGTGACGTGATCGGCGATGTGGATGGCCGTCAGTGCATTCTGGTCGACGACATGATCGACACCGCCGGCACCATCGTGTCGGCCTGCGAGATCCTGAAGGCTAAGGGCGCCGCCGATGTCTGGGCCATGGCGACCCACGGCGTGCTTTCCGGCCCGGCCATCGAACGGCTGAAGTCGGCCCCCATCGATCGGGTGGTCATCACCAATACGGTGCCCATCCCGCCGGAGAAGCGTTTTGCCAAGCTTGAAGTGCTTTCCGTGGCCAAAATCATCGCCGACGCTCTCGCCGCGGTTTTCGACGACAGCAGCGTTTCGGAGATCTTCGGCGGCGAAAACCAGAGTTGAGAGCCTGCCATTGGCACATTTCAGGTCCGTGGCTTAAGATTCATCGCCGTTTGTAAACACTGAGTTGGAGCGCGTCATGTCGGAAGTCATCCTTGCAACCGAAACTGGACGGACCCACGGGT
>JAYTKG010000596.1:0-2215 GCA_043730435.1 Acidimicrobiia bacterium
TGTGTCGTGAAAGATTCGTTTCGATAGCCGACAGGAGTTCACGTGCCCCCACGGATCAACGACCTCTCCGGTGACATCGGTTCCCATGAATCGGTGCCCCGCCCGACGCCCGTAGCGAAAGCTCGTCCCGTCAGGAAAGGGTCGCCGACGGAAAAGCCGCGTGCAGCGCCCGGCCGGCCAACCGTCGTGCTTGATACCTCCGTACTGATTGCCGACCCGGCCGCGTTTCGATGCTTCGACGGGCACGACGTTGTCATCCCTCTTATCGTCATTGAAGAACTCGATAATCAAAAGAGCCGACGGGACGATGTCGGCGCCGCGGCGCGAGAGGCGCTGCGCTCGGTAGAAGCCCTTCGCAACCAGCACGAAGGTGACATTCAGACGCCGATCGAACTGCCCAACGGCAGTTCGGTTCGGGTCGAAACGAACGGTGTGCACCTCGAAGCGATCCGACAGTTCGGTCTTGATGACGCGAAGGCCGACAATCGAATTTTGGCCGCCTGTTGCGGGCTGCGGGATCACGGTTCGGTCATTCGACTGATGACCAACGACACCGCCCTTCGAATCAAGGCTGCCCAGATTGGCTTTGAGGCGCAGGAATACATGCGCAACGGAGAATCGGTCATCGACCCGGGTTTTGGCGTGTGGCCCGTGTTCGAAGTGAGCGATGCGCTCGTGCGCGAGCTGTGCCATCCGAGTTCAATAGGTGTGGAGTTTGTCGATCTGCTTCCCGAAGATGAAATCGTCGCTGCCCTCGACATGAACGCGTTCGGCGTGCTGCGCTGCGGCGAGTCCTCCGTGGCGGTCCGCAGCGTCGATAAGGCAATTGTGCCGCTCCCTCGGGTCCTGCGGGCCTACGGGCTTACACCCCGATCAATCGAGCAACGAGGCGCGCTTGACCTTCTGCTCGATCCGACCATTTCCGTCGTCGCCCTGGACGGCACCGCTGGAACCGGCAAGACCATCCTTGCGTTGGCGGCCGGATTGGAACAGTCAACGGATCGACACGCTCGCTACGACCGCCTTGCGGTCTACCGACCGATTGTGCCGGTCGGCAAAGCCGAAGTTGGCTACCTTCCCGGTTCGCTTGACGAAAAACTGGCACCCTGGATGTCGGCCATCGTGGACGCCGTCAGTGCCTTGCTGGGCGACATGGACTACCTGCATGCTCAGGACGAAATCGAGGAAATGGTGAACCGGCGCAAACTCACCATGGAGAGCGTGACGTTCCTGCGCGGTCGCACGCTGCACTCCAGTTTCATTCTCGTGGATGAGGCGCAGAACCTCGAGCCGTCAACAGTGAAGACGATCCTGACCCGTCTGGGTGAAGGGGCCAAGGTGGTGTTCTGCGGTGATCGTGACCAGATCGACGCGCCATATTTGTCCAAGCACAACAACGGTCTCGCTGTACTTCTCGACGCATTTCAGGGTCAGCGCTGTTTCGGTAGCGTCCGCCTGGCAGCCTGCGAAAGAAGCGAAATAGCCGGCCTCGCCGCAACCCTGCTCTGACGATCGTGTAACGGATCAGCGCTATCGGCTGCTCACAAGGGGTCCATGGAGATGGGCCGGAAGTGCACGTCGCGTTTTCGCCCAAGGCGAGACTGCCCGGCGACGTGGAACGTAACGGCGGCCCCGGCGACCAGCACGATGTCTCCGATGGAAAACACATTGGCCAGGGGGTAGCCCGATGGGATCGCGAAGTTGTCGCCCAGGATGGCAAGGTGGGCATTGGTTGTCTCGGCTGAGTTCACAAACTTGGTCGACACCTTGTCGTGTCCGGCCAAGTGGGAGGCAGCGTGGGACGATGGCATCACGCCGTTGTTGGCCGCGATGACCGCAAGATTGAGCGCTGCTCCAAGCGCGATCAGCGGCAGCCCGGGGATCTTTCGATTCGCGACTACAAACCATCCCGCCAGCACGTAGGTGCCCAGGTGGATGGCAGCCAGGGCTCGGTTGGAGAGGCCCGTGGGAAGCACGTTGAGAATGCCGATCTGGATGAAAAGGGCGCCGATAGCCGCCCAGAGCGACTTCAGTTTGATGTCCGCGATGCGGCCCAGTTTTCCGCCCAGCAACGGCACGGCGATGACGATGACGAGGACAGCGGCGGGGACGATCACGGTCGAACTTTCTCTGGAGCGCTGACGGGCGTAAGTACCTGGCGGGTGAGGATTTGTTGCACGATGTCATCAACGTCAGTCGGAACACCCAGGAAGTA
>JAYTKG010000597.1:0-12351 GCA_043730435.1 Acidimicrobiia bacterium
ATGCGGCGCATTGCACGGCACCCGACTGAACCGCGTAAGCCGCTTGCCCGGCAAGTCCGTTGCGGTCGGAAGCTCAAGGCAGTCCTTTGGATGCACGGCTGCAATCGGAACGCCGGTCTTGTGGATGGCGTAATACGCCGACGCCACGGCCGTTGCGAGGAACAGCACGAGCAGCATCTTCGGAAGCGGGTTGCGGCGCCGACGCTTGGGGAAGACGAAGCCGTCCAGCGGATCGAGGTGGGCGTTCACCGGTGTGACAGGGGGTTCGGTTGCTAACAATTCGGTTAGAGACGGAGCGTCCCAACCGGTTTGAGGCTCCGCTTTTCGATCCAAGATGGGCCAACCCTCGCTATCGACCTGCTGCGCATCACCAAACACAGAAGTGAGGCTATGAGCGTACCTCTCCGAGTCGTCCTCACCGGGCACTGCGGCCAGCAATTACGGCCACAGCTGACGCAAATCACCTTCGGGGTCATGCTGCACTTCGCATTCGATGTTGAACATCATGGTGGTCCGTCGATCGGTGCCGTAGGGAGCCCAGCCCGGATCGCCGTGGTGAGCGAACGCCAGCCACGACTGCTGCATGGCCTTGGATACCGCGTGGCGATCCTCGCCCTCGCCGGTCAAAATCACTGCGCCCGGGTGGCTCAGGGTGCCGAACACGAACGGGATTTCCATGGCGTGGCTGCTGCCAAAGATGCCGCCGAACGCCGGCGACTGCCACGTGAACCGGTACATCCATGTGGGATGTCCGTGAGACGCCCGAGCCGCCGCCACGCGGATGGCGGGCTGGTGGAACGTGTGCTCGGTAGCGAGGGTGCTGGCGATCTGGCCCCACGTAGCGCCGGGTCGAGCCGTTCGGTAACCGTCGGTCAAACTGCGGGCCGCGTCGCGATCGATCTCGGCCTCGGCTCGGGCGAGGACAGCAGCTTCGCCGACGGTGGCGTTGGCCGGGTCGAAGGCGGTGAACAATCGCATCTCGTCCAGGTTGGTACCGATCATGACCGCAACATGGGGTGAGGCCGACCCATTCTGGATGGCGTCGATGACACCCGTCGGCAGCACCACGCCATCAAGGGTCGGCGCGGCGAACGCATCGATACCGTGCGGCCACGCCTCGACGGCGACCTGGGCGGCGAGGATGTCTTCCGTGGAACGATCGAGCAGGTCCTCGGCTCGGTCATGGGCAATGCCGAGTCCATCGAGCAGGTGGCGCGCCGCTGCATCGGCGCGCTCGCGACTGCGGAACTGGCCGATGCTGGCACTCTGCACGATGGCTTTGTGGAAGAGTCCAGACGCAGCCGGCGTGGCCAGCAGCGCCAGCACCGCACCACCCCCGGCCGACTCGCCGAACACGGTTACGTTGCCCGCGTCGCCGCCGAAGTTGGCAATGTTGTCCTTCACCCACAGCAGCACTGCTGTCTGATCGAGCAGACCAAGGTTGCCCGACCCGGCGAACCGCTCGCCACCCACGTCGGCGAGGTGACAGAACCCGAACGCGCCGATGCGGTAGTTGGCGGTCACGATCACGACATCACCCTCCGATGCCAGGGTGTCGCCGGCGTACCAGGGGTTGCTTCCCGAACCCGTCACGTAGGAACCGCCGTGGATCCACACCATCACCGGCCGAGCCGCATTGCCACTTCGCTGCTCGCTACCGCTCGTGGCGCTCATTCTCGCTTCGCTCGACAATCCAGGGGTCACGGCAGATCGTTCGGTAGACGGGCCAAAGGCAGGGGTCCATACGTTTAGGAACAGACAGTCCTCCGACTGGGGCGGCATGTCAGTGCCCAGCAGCATGGCCTCCATAGAGCCGTTCTGCGGGCCGATATTTCCAACGGTCAGGGCGTCGCGCACACCTTCCCAACCCGGGTGCGGCTGTGGTGGCCGGAAACGGTTCCGGCCTACTGGCGCGGCTGCGTACGGCACGCCTTTGAACACCGTCACACCTCGATCGTTGCGCTCGCCACGAATCTGCCCGCTTAGGGTTGTTGCCACCACATTCGCCATGTGGGAAGGCTATCGGCGCAACCGCGTTGAACGGGTAGCGGCCAACTAGGTTTGTTGGTTGTGCTGCATCGCGATGACGTGCCCAACTCCTGGTCCTGGCGATTGCGAGTGGCATACAAGCGGGCGTTGGCCGAAATTGTGCAACGTGGGTGGGACCAGGTCGTCGAACTTGGGGCGATCGGACCGCTCAGCAAGAAGGGTAGGGCGTTCGGGAAGTTTGGTGACCGCAGCGTCATTTGTTTTCCGCAGTCGACGATCTACAACGAACACTCGATCTGGATTGGATCGCACACCATGATCGGGCCTCACGTGTCGTTATCGGCCGGCATGATGCCGGGCCAGACGATGGTGACCGACCCCGTCGTGAAGATAGGTGACCGTTGCCTGATCGGGCGGGGGAGCGGCATCGTCGGGCACCTCGCCATTGAGATCGGCAACGATGTTTGGACCGGTCACTACGTGTACATCACCGATCAGAACCATGGCTACGAACGCGTCGACATTCCAATTTCGTTGCAAACGCAACCAGAGAAGCCGGTCACCATCGGCGACGGCTCATGGCTCGGCCACGGCACCATTGTGCTGCCCGGTTCCAACATCGGCAAGCACGTCGTGGTCGCGGCTGGCTCAGTGGTGGCAGGTGACCTCCCCGACTACTGCGTTGCGGCGGGCGCACCGGCCAAAGTCATCCGTCAGTACGACGGCCAAGGTGGTTGGCCTCGGGCCTGACGCACTCCAGCGTTGGCCAGGATTTCACATGCCGTTTACCCGCGTTGGCGCGAAAGGCCAGTATCCGTGGACTATCTTGCGGTTTGGCCTACATGACCCAGGCCACACACCAAGCAGGGGAGACAACGATGTTTACGACGAAACGTCACCGCACCATGGCAGTCGCCGGAGTCGGCGTACTGATGCTGGCCGGTTGCGGCAGCAGCAAGTCAGCCAATACTGCGGCACCGACAACGGCGGCCGCCGCGGCCACCACCACCGCAGCCGCCGCGGCCACCACTGCAGCTCCGGCTGCAGCGCCCGCTGCGGCTGCCACCACCGCTGCGCCCGCCGCTGGCGGGCTCGACAAACTGGTCGCCGACTGCAAGAAGGAAGGCAAGGTCAACCTGATCGCGCTTCCCGACGAGTGGGCGAATTACAAGGGCATCCTTGAGGCATTCCGCACCAAGTACCCCGGCGTGCAGAACCCGGTTGCCAGCCCCGACATTTCATCGCAGGAAGAACTCGACGCCATCAAGAACCTGAAGGGCCAGCCCGACATGCCCGACAACATTGACGTCAGTCCGGCCAAGGCGCTTGCCGCCACAACCGATGGACTGTGGGAGCCGTACAAACCGAGCACCTACGATCAGATTCCGGCGTCGTTGAAGGACCCGGCCGGCAATTGGGTTGGCGCCTACTACGGCATCATCTCGTTCGGCTCCAACCTCGGCCTGGTGAAGAACGCTCCGAAGAGCTTCGCCGATCTGAAGAAGCCCGAGTACAAGGGCCAGGTGTCCATCAGCAACGACCCACGCAAGTCTGGTGAGGCGTTCTCCGCAGTCATGGCGGCGTCGCTCTCTAACGGTGGCAGCCTCGACGACATCATGCCCGGCATCAAGTACTTCGCCGAGCTAAAGAAGAGTGGCAACTTCAATCCCACCAACTTCACCAAGCCCACCACGCTGTCAGGCGAAACCCCGATCAACATCACCTGGAGCTACAACGTGCCGGGTGTGCTGCCCGACCTGGAAAAGGCCGGCATCAAGTTTGCCGTCACCTACCCGAGTGACAGCGTGTTCGCCGGCTACTACGCCCAGGGCGTGGTGAAGGGCTCACCTCATCAGGCGTGCTCCAAGCTGTGGGTGGAGCACATCTTGTCCGACGAAGGTGCGCTCGGCTACCTCAAGGGTGGTGCCATTCCGGCCCGCTACGCCGAACTGGTGAAGGCCAACAAGGTGGATGACGCCGCGAAGAAGAACCTTCCGCCGGCTGAGACGTTGGCCAACGTGAAGTTCATGAACGACACTCAGAGCGCCAAGGCCCAGAAGGACCTGGAAGCCAACTGGGGCCCCATGGTGGCCGACGCGTAAGACGTCGTGTCCACTGTTGACATTGTTGCTGTAGCCGAGGGGAACCGCACCGTCACCGGTGCGGTTCCCCGGCCGCGTCGAAGCTGGGCGTGGCTCGGGCTGGTGCCATTCGTGGCGTTTCTGGTGCTGTTCCTCATCCTTCCCGCAATCGGTGTGATCAACCGCGGGCTCCACACGGCCAGCGGTTCGTGGTCTTTGGAGCCACTGGGTGAGGCGCTGACCAAGGAGCGAAAGTCGTTTCTCAACTCGCTGCGACTCTCCATCGTCACCGCTGCACTAGGTGCGGTACTCGGTACGTTGCTTGCGTACGCGGCAGCCACCGCCAAGCGGCCGAAATGGCTGCGCTCGTTGGTCACGTCATTTAGCGGAGTGGCGGCAAACATGGGTGGCGTCGTGTTGGCGTTTGCGTTCGTTAGCCTGCTTGGCGCGCAGGGGCTCGGTACGCGCCTTCTGAAAGAGGCCGGTTGGGATCTGTACGGCAACGGGTTCAGACTCAATCAGTTCAAGGGCTACTCGCCCGGTATCTCCACTGTGTATCTGTACTTCCAGATCCCGCTCATGGTGCTGGTGACGTTGCCGGCCATTGACGGACTCAAGCAGTCGTGGCGTGAGGCATCTTCCAACCTCGGTGGAAACTCCCTCACGTATTGGCGTCGCGTTGGACTGCCGGTGTTGGCGCCGTCGATGCTCGGTGGATTCCTGCTTCTCTTCGCCAACGCCTTCAGTGCTTTCGCCACGGCCTACGCTCTGAACAACCAAGCCAACCTCACGCCGGTCAAGATCAGTTTCTATCTGCAAGGTGACAACAGCTCCGGTAAGAGTCCAATGCCGTACGCGTTGTCCACGTTGATGATCCTGATCATGCTCGTGTCCATGGCGGGCTATCTGTTGCTGCGAAAGCGAGCTGAACGATGGCGAACGTAGGCCTGGCCCGCCGAGGCCTTGGCCGACTGGTGCCTACCATCGTGCTCATCGCTGCGGCCCTCTTCTTTATCGCGCCGCTGCTCAGCATGGCGCGTTTTGCGCTCCAGAATGTGCAGGTCTTCCAGCTTGGGAAGTCGAACCTGTTCGACAAGTGGTCCTTCAGCGAAATGACCAAGGCCTTCGATGAGCCCGGGTTCAAGCCAACGCTGTTCTTGAGTTTGCGCTTGGCGCTCGGCACGGTGCTCCTGACTATCGGCCTGTTGATACCGACCGCGCTGCTCGTGCACGTGAAGCTGCCGAAGGCTCGTCCAGCTGTCGAGTTTTTGACACTGCTGCCGTACATGGTGCCGCCCATCACGCTGGTGGCTGGGGTCATTGGATTCATCCGTCCGAACGCGCGATGGTTCGTGGCATCGAACTACGCACTGATCCCGTTCTATGCCATCTTGGCGCTGCCGTTCACCTACCGCTCAATTGATGCCGGCATTCGCGCTATCGACGTTCGAACGCTGATTGACGCATCACGCAGCCTTGGTGCCGGATGGGGCACGACACTGCGACGGGCACTCTTGCCGAATCTCCGCAGCGCCATCATTTCGTCGTCGTTCCTCACTGCCACCGTGGTGCTCGGTGAGTTCACCATGGCCCAGGTGCTGCTCAAGCGGACCTTCCCGCAATTCCTCGCCGAGTACGGTCGCAAAGAAGGGCGGGGCGGTATCGCCCTGGCGCTACTCACGATCGTTGCAACGACGGTGTTGCTCGGTCTGCTCACCATCGTCACCCGACGCAAGAACGCAGCGACCGGGGCGGGCGGAATCACCGAGACGCTCACTTCCGGACCGACCCCGGCCAGACGTTCGTGATGCCTCCTTATCCTCCATCACTTGTTCGGGAGAATTAATGACTGCTCTTTCCTTTAACGGCGTACGCAAAACATTCGGATCGACGGTTGCACTCCACGGGCTCGACCTTGACATTCATGACGGCGAGATGATCACGCTGCTCGGGCCGTCGGGCTGCGGTAAGACGACGGCTCTTCGTATTGCGGCCGGGTTTGAGTTTGCCGACTCCGGCGTGGTCAATGTGGGCGGCACTGATATCAGTGGCACGCCCGCCCACAAGCGCAACATGGGCATGGTGTTCCAGAGCTACAGCCTGTTCCCCAACTTGAACGTGGCCGACAACATCGAGTTCGGCCTTCGCACCCGGAAGATGGCCAAGCCAGATCGCGTGAAGCGGGTCAACGAGATGCTCTCACTCGTCCAGCTCCACGAGTTCGCCAAGCGCTACCCGCACCAACTCTCGGGTGGGCAGCAGCAACGGGTTGCACTTGCTCGGGCGTTGGCGCCGCAACCGAGGGTGCTGCTGCTCGATGAACCCTTGAGCGCGCTCGACGCAAAGGTGCGAGCCACGTTGCGCGATGAGATCAAACGCATTCAGACCGAGCTTGGTATCACCACACTGTTCGTCACCCACGATCAAGACGAAGCGCTTGCCATCAGCGACCGTATCGGTGTCATGTCGAGCGGTCGGCTGGAACAGCTTGGTACGCCAGTGGAGATTTACCGTCGCCCGTCGACTGCATTCGTGGCCCGGTTCATCGGCTCTATGAATGAGCTGCGCGGTGTCGTCACTGGTGACGCGGTTGACGTCCTCGCCTGTCGTATTCCGGTGCCAATGGCCGCTGATATGGCCACCGGTACGCCCGTATCGCTCCTTGTGCGCCCAGAAGACTGTGGATTGTCCACCGTTCAGGCTGAGGGCTTGCCGGGCACCATCACGGCCGTGACCTTTCAAGGCGCAACCACCATTGTTGCGGTCAGGCTTGATGTGCTTGATCAGCTTGTGAATGTGGAGACCCGGGCGGGGGCCGATTCCGTGATCGGGGCACGGACTTCGGTCACCGTTGACGGCAGCCGCGGTGTGTGCGAACCGGTTGGTACGTCGGCTGTGAGCACGACTGCGGCTTAAGGGCCAGATCGACGAGATCACCACCCGCCTCGTCAGCCCAGGTCGAGAGGCACCTGGCAGCTCGGCATGCGATTCAGACGCACGAACGTATCCATGCGGACCGATCCGGGCGCGCCCTTGTCGTTGGGCGTTTCGGCGAACGGCGGGTCGTTGCCAGCACGGAACTGGGCCACATGGGCGTCGCGGTCTTTGATGTACACGTCGTACTCAGCCAGCCACAGCGTGGCGAGGTTCAGTGACGCGGCGTCGCCGGGCTTGTCGGCCTTGAGGGTCGTAACAAGTTCTCGTACGTAGCCGGTGACTTTGTCTGCCACGTCGGCGCGCTGACGTAACGCCTCGGATCTGGGCGTGATGTTCTTGAAAGTAATGGCGGCCGGTTGGGCCGCGATCTTGGGTTTGACGGCAGCGCACGCTGCCTCGGCCCTGGCCACCCAGGCCTTGTCAGGCATGATGTCGGAGGACTTCACGTTTGCGAAAAAGAAGGCGTAGATCCACATCGCGGCAATGGCAACAAGGGCGACTCCGATGACCACGGTCCACACGGTGATCTTGCGTTTCGGCCGGACGAGGGTGTCATTCACGAATATCCATCCTCGCAGACACCCCGATCGGAGGAAGAATAGAAGCCATGGCCGAAGAAGAATCATCGCTGCGCGGCGGATTGGCCATGTTGTGGGGCAGTATTCGCATGCATCCCCGCCCGTTCAGCGTCGGCATCCTCGGGGCAGCCATGTACGCGGCGGGCACGGTCGCCTCGACTCGACTCTTGAAATGGGTCATCGACAAGGTCATTCGAGTGCGTTTCGAGCAGGGATCCATACCGGCGCGTACCGTGCTGATCGCCGCTGGTGCCATTGTGCTGCTCGGCGCATTTCGCTCCGTGTCGGTGATTCTGCGACGGTCGTTCGCAACACGAGGGGTGAACGCTGTCACCCTTACCCTGCGGTCTCGCGTAATTGAACAGTTCTCGCACCGACCGATTCACTGGTTCGATGAGCGCGACACCGGCACCCTCATGGCCCACGCCGGTGTCGATACCGACGCCGTCGGCGAATCGCTCGGACCGCTGCCGCTCACCGTCGGGGTGCTGTTCCTTCTGGTCTTCTCGGCTGCCTCACTGCTGA
The DNA here is from genome assembly GCA_043730435.1 of Acidimicrobiia bacterium. Classification (GTDB taxonomy): domain Bacteria; phylum Actinomycetota; class Acidimicrobiia; order Acidimicrobiales; family Ilumatobacteraceae; genus JANMCE01. Next base: position 8,111 of record JAYTKG010000597.1, read on the forward strand.
TCACTGACGTGGTTCTTGGTGGCGTAGCCATTTCGATGTTCCCTCTGCTGATGCTGGTCAGCGTGAACTATCAACGTTTACAAACCGGTCCGATGAAACGGGCGCAGGAGGCCGTTGGAGATCTCACCAACATCGTGCACGAAAGCGTGGACGGTGCGGTCGTCGTGAAGGCATTTGGTGCGGCTGCGCTCGAACGCGAACGGTTCGATAGACAGGCCGAAACGCTGCGGCAAGCCAAGCTCGTCACGGTACGTCTGCGCGCCAGGTTCACCGCGCTCTTCGGGCTCGTTCCCAACCTGGCGAGTCTTTTGCTGCTTGTCGTTGGCGCGTACCGGGTGCGGTCGGGTGCCATCACGCTTGGCGATGTGACGAGCGTGCTGTACCTGTTCACCTTGCTGGTCTGGCCGCTTGGTGTCGTTGGCTACATGATGGGCGACATGACCCACGGTTACAGCGGTTGGGTACGTGTTCGAGCCATGCTCGACTCCGCCAATCCGTCCGCCATTCTGCCGGGCGTTCCACCAGCAGGGGAGGCGGTCAGCCTGTGCGGCGTTGGGTTCGCTTACGAGGATGGGCGTGACGTACTGAACGATGTCCATCTCTCGGTGCCGCTCGGCCAGGTCATTGCGCTCGTTGGTGCGACGGGTTCCGGTAAGACGACGCTGTTGGAGTTGTTGGCCGGCCTTCGCTCACCGGACCGGGGCACCGTCGCTACGGTTGGCGGACCGGGGCGAATGGTGTTTCAGGAACCGTTTCTGTTCGCCGGTTCTCTGCGGGACAACGTTGACCTGTCCGGCCAGGGCTCGCCTCACCTGGTGCAACGGGCCATGACGCATGCGCAGGCCGATGAGTTCGTGATCGATCTCCCGGCTGGCATCGACACCATCGTCGGCGAGCGGGGCGTCACGCTCTCCGGAGGACAACGTCAAAGGGTTGCGCTGGCGCGTGCCTTCGCATCACCGTCCTCACTACTCTTAGTTGACGATGCAACTTCTAGTCTTGACCCGACGACGGAGGGACGAGTGTTGGCGGCCCTACCGGAGGCGTTGCAGGGTGGCAGTGCGATCATTGTCGCGAGCCGTCCCTCCACTATTGGTCTTGCCGATCAGGTTGCCTTCATGGAGGATGGTCGAATTACTGCCTTCGGGCAGCATGAGGACCTTCTGGAGTCCTTGCCCGCCTACCGCGACTTGGTCGAAGCGTATGAGAGAGATCGGGCATGAGCACGCAGGTTGAAGACTCCGAACAAGACATGTTAGGCGTGCCCGACTGGAACGTTATGGAGACGCTCCGCAACGGGTGGAAGGCGTGCCCCGAGCTCCACAAGGGCGCTGGGCTCACCATCGCATACGCGTTCATCGGTACCGCCGGAAGGCTGGTGCTCCCCATTCTTCTCCAGCGAGCAATCGACCGTGGTTTCAAGAACGGTCAGGTGAATGTCGGTCTCATCGTGCAGCTCTCGCTGATCGGTGCCGTGGTCATTGGTCTGGCGCAATGGGCGACCCGAGAAGCCAACCTCCGGCTTGGTCGCGAAGGTGAACACGCGTTGATGGCGATGCGCAAGCGAGCCTTTGCCCGCATTCACTCGCTGTCGGTGGCGCAGCAGGCTGACTTCCGTCGTGGGGTGTTGGTGGCCAGAGTCACCTCGGATCTGGAGAACGTCAGTCACTTCTTCGAGTGGGGCGGCTCGCAGTGGCTTCTCGACGTTTCGCTCATGCTCGTCACTGCGGTTGTCATGTTTGTGTACGACCCGCTGCTGGCCGCCATCGTGATCGGCGTGTCCCTTCCGCTGTTTGTTCTGCTGCGTGCGCTTCAGCAGCGGCTGGTGTCGACCTATAGCGACGTGCGCAATCGCAACGCCGATTTTCTTTCCTCGGTCTCCGAACTGGTTGCTGGTGCGCCGGTGATCCGGGCCTACGGTGCTGAGCGAATGCGAGCAGATCGTGCGCTCGTCACCGCACGCGAATTGCGTTCGACGTCGGTGCGCGCCGGCTCGCTGTCTGCGTTGCTTTTTCCGGCGGGCGAAATGTTCTCCAGCCTTGCGGTCGCCGGGATCGTTGCCGTCGGGGTGTGGCGCGGCTCCTCCAGCGACCTCACGGCTGGGTCGCTCATTGCGTTCATCTTTCTCGCCTATCGCTTCCTTGAGCCCATCGGGGAGCTGACAGAGGTGCTCGACAACACCCAGACCGCGGTCGCCGGGTGGCGGCGGGTGCTCGGCCTGATCGCCATGGAAACGACGGTTCCTTCTCCCGTTGACGGTTGCGATCTCCCGCTCGGTCCTCCATCCATCGCATTGAAAGATGTCACCTTTCGCTACCCGGCCCGGCTTGGTGATGACGCCGACAACGAGCCCGCCCTGCGTGACGTGTCGTTCCACCTTGAACCTGGGTCTCACGTCGCCGTCGTCGGAGCTACCGGCTCAGGGAAGACAACGCTGGCCCGTCTGCTCACTCGACTCGCCGACCCGACCGAGGGTCACGTCTTGGTGGCTGATGTCGACCTGCGGGAGGTGAACGATGCATCGCTGCGCCATCGGGTTGTCCTTGTTCCGCAGGAGCCGTTCCTCTTCAACACCACCGTCGGCGACAACGTGCGCATGGGCCAACCCGACGCCACGCCTGAGCAACTCACGGCTGCCTTTGTCGACCTTGGCCTAGAGGATTGGCTGGCCAGTTTGCCGGACGGGCTTTCCACCACCGTTGGCGAGCGGGGAGAGAACTTGTCGGCTGGCGAACGTCAACTCGTAGCACTGGCCCGGGCATCGGTTGCGTCGCCCAGTTGCCTGGTGCTCGATGAAGCGACCAGCTCGGTCGACCCCGGTACCGAAGCAACACTGGCCCAGGCACTGGAACGATTGGCCAACGGGCGAACTTCGGTCGTGATCGCTCACCGGCTCTCTACCGCAGCGCGGGCTGACCGCATCCTCGTGTTTGATCAGGGTCGACTGGTGCAGGACGGATCCCATGATGAGCTGGTGGATGGCGAAGGAATCTATGCCGGGCTCTACGCCAGTTGGCTGAGTGCGACATCGTCGGTGCCGGGGAGTGACTGACCGCTCGGGCTAGCTTCTTGTCCATGCGTCGCCTCCTTGTCATCGTTCCGCTTTTGATTGTGGCGGTGTCGTGCTCCGACCCGGCCGGAGCGAACGGCAAGTTCTGCGATGTGGTCAAGCGCATCAAGGTCAGTGCCGACCCGCTGTCGGGCGGTGACGTGTACAACGACCCGAAAGTCCTGGGTGACGGCATGGCGGTTCGCATGAAGGCCTACCGCGATCTCGCCGCCACCGCGTCGTCATCTATCAAAGCCGACGCTGCGGTCGTGAGCGACGGCATCACCAAGATCTCGCTTGCGTTGACCGCGGCCGGCAACAAGTCTGCGGCCGCGAACGACCCGACGATCGCTGCGTTGGTGAAAGACAAGCGATTTCTCGAAGCCTCCCTCAACGTCCAACGCTTCAGTGAAACCGCCTGCAAAGAAAAGTAAGCAACCCTGGCCACCTGCTGGCGGCCCCCTCATCGGCGCGAGGTAGAGCTTTGTTTCCTCTGAGATTTCACACGTGTGAAATCCATCGGGAAACAGAGCATCGGTAGCGACGGTAGGCGTCGTTTCTTGGTGCTCATGTCGGACTGACGCCGGGCCTCCACGACTACGGGTCGGGCCAGGTGCGGTTTGCGAGGCGGGCGGCGGCCGCTGCGAGGGCGGAGTACAGCTCGCGCTCGTCTTCGGGGAGGGCGACGAGATGTTTGGCGACAGTGTCCCAGTCGCCTCGGGCGACGGGACCGGTGAGTGCTACGGCCGGACCGAGGCTCGCGACATTTTGCAGACTGCCGGACGCAAGGTCGAGGAACGCTTCGAACGGGACGTTGCAGGCCTGCGACAGACGTTCGACCTGACCGAGGAGCGCCACCAGATGATTGGACGCCACGACTGCGGTGGCGTGATAGACGGCTCGCATCGCATCGGACACGGGGAAGGTGCGCGCTCTCAGGGACTGGGCGATGTCATCGGTGCCTTCACCCGAAACGGCCATCCATGCGCCGATGAGTCGCTCGGGACCGATCTCCGCGTTCGGGAGCGATACGAGTGGATGGAGCGAGCCTCGCCGCTGATGCGGCTCCAGTGCATCGAGGGTGAGCGCGCCGGACAGGTGGATGATCGCGCACGACTCGACCGGCTCGATACGAGCCGCAACGGATTGAACGACAGCGTCTGGCGTAGCGATGACGACAGCATCAACGGCC
>JAYTKG010000598.1:0-13082 GCA_043730435.1 Acidimicrobiia bacterium
TCCCTGCTTCTCGGCTTTGGCACCGCGAAACGACTCGGCCTTGCTCGACGCTGACGCCAAGGAGGCCTTCGTACTTCCGGCGACCTTCTTGGCCGCTGACTTCTTCGGCTCGGTCGGCGGTTTCTTGCCTTCGCCCTTTCCGTTGGCTGGACCTGGATAAGCCCAAAGCTTCGGCTTTGGTTTCGGCTGGTTGATGAGCTCCCCGCTCTTGCCGGCAAGATCGAGGCGGCTGTCAAGGCTCCAAAGCTTGAACAGCGCGGCGCGGGTCTCGCTGACGCTTTCCTCGAAGTCGGCCTGAAGTTGATCAAATTGTCGCCGCAGTCGGGTGACTTCGTTGTCGTGGCCATTGAGTTGCAACCGCAGGTTCGTGACGGTGAACGGGTCAGGTATAGCCGACCACTTCGCGGCATCCAGCTGCTGCTGAATCCACTGCCGAGCAACGAGTTCGTTGTGGGCCTGGTTGGCGAAGGCCCGGCCCCAGGACTGGGCAAAGTACAGCGCGGTGGCGTAGTCGCCGATGATCTGCACCGTCTCGGTCAGCCGTTCGGCTAGGGCCTCGAGCGGCGCCGCACCATCGGCGGCGCAGGCCCGGAATCCTTGAGCGGCGTCACCGACCCAGCTCGCCTCCGACGCGCCAGCAACTTCCTTCACGCCCGTAGCAACCTTGGTAGCTGCGTCACGGCTCATGCGCAGATAGCAGGTGTAGTCCCGCAGGGCTCCAGCGTCGCCGATGAACGGATCATCGCTGGTGAGAGGTTGGTAGTTGGTCATGGCGCAACCTGGGTGGCCAGGGCGAGAGCGTCCTCGTTGGAGCGATACGTGGTTGCCGCGCTCGTGAGCGCTTCGGCGATGGTGCTCAGGCCGCGTCGAGCGCCGTTCATTTCGGAGCGCAGTAGATCATCAACCAATTCGAGCGCACCGTTGACGGCGGGAACGGTGCGTAGGGAACCCGCGCTCGGAGTCTGACCGAGCGTGTCGGACTGTTGGCGTATCTGTTGTGCGGCTGTGTCGAGCGCGTCGGGTGTGACGTCGAATCGCATGGCTACCTCCTGAGTGTCGATCCCGGCAGGAGAGTGTGCGAAGGAAGGACTCGATCGGAAGATCGCCAGATGATTGCGGCCCGAGTGGTCGTTGGCTGGCACGATGGAAGCGTGGACGTCGTCTTGGAACTGAGCGCGGTGATCGTGGCCGTGCGTGACGACGTGCCGTATGTCCTGACCGTGCGATCGGGGGACAAGCCCGGCTTGCCGTCGGGCGTGTTTGACCCCGATGCTGACCGCAGCCTCGACCAGGCCATGCGCCGCTGGGCGAATGAGCGGACCGGTCTACAGCTAGGTTTCGTCGAGCAGCTCTATACGTTTGGTGACTTCGGACGTGATCCCGCTTCTGCCCGCAAAGGCGAGCGGCGCATCTCGCTCGCTTATCTGGCGTTCGTTCGCGACGGCGAGCCGTTGCCTGAGCTTGATGCAATGTGGACCAATGCCTACGACCTCCTCCCCTGGGAAGATCGTCGGCTTGGTGAACCTGAGTTGGTCAGTCAGCAGATCGCTCCTGCCCTGGCATCGTGGGTAGACGCCGCACTCGATCGCGATCAGCGCGATGGCCGAGCGCTGCGAGCCGATCTCAGCTGGGGATTGGCCGGTGCTACATGGGATCCGGTGCGAGTTTTGGAACGATACGAGCTGTTGTTCGAAGTGGGCCTTGTTGGCGAGGTGGGAAGGTCAGTTGCCGCCGAACTTGGCATGACATCCATGCTCGACCATCGGCGCATCCTCGCCAGCGCGCTCGGCCGGGTACGCGGCAAGCTGACCTACCGACCGGTGGTGTTCGAACTCTTGCCGTCGACCTTCACCTTGTTGCAGTTGCAACGAGTTGTGGAATCGCTCGTCGGAGAGCCGCTCCACAAGCAGAACTTTAGGCGTCTCGTGGAAGGTGGGGGACTGGTTGAAGGAACCGGACAGCGAGCCGAAACCTCAAGCGGGCGTCCGGCCGAGCTTTTCCGCTTCCGGCGCGAAGTATTGCGCGAGCGGCCTGCCCCCGGCCTCGGCCTCCCCGGTCGCCGATAGTCAACCTGCCACCGTTGCTGGGAGACTTCTGTACATGGCAGCGCGATTCGATCTTGTTACTTTGGATGCTCGCAACACGGAGGAACTGGCACGCTTTTGGTCCGCCGCACTTTCGTTGCAGGAAGTCGAGCGAGAGGATGACGGGCGATGGATCGTGCTGGGTGATGCCTCGCCTGGCCGACGGCGGCTTGGCCTCCAGCGGATCACCGGTCTCACTGACGAACCGGCCGTGTTCGAGGGTGGCCGCAAAGCCCGTCTGCATCTGGACCTTGCCTGCGAACCCGATGAGTTCGACAGCGAGATGGCCCGGTTGATCGGCTTGGGCGCCCGGCCATTGCGCGCTGCTCGGCGCGAGTCGTACGGCTCGATTGCGACGATGGCTGACCCTGAAGGAAACGTCTTTGATCTCTGTGCCTATTAGGAAACGACATGACTTGTACTCCAAATGAGTATATGTAACACTGAATGCATTCCCTGAGGAGGTTTGTCATGGCGACAGCAACGGTGAAAGAGCGGATGACCCGAGCGCAGGCCCGGTTGGCCGACCGCATTCCGGCCGAGGAATGGACGATGCTCTCGCCCCTCATTGAGGAGATCGAGGAGCTCAAAGGGCAGCGCAATGCGGTGGTCATTGCCCACAACTACATGACGCCTGACATCTACCACTCGGTGGCTGACATCGTGGGTGACTCGCTGAACATGGCTCGTGACGGCGCAGCCACTGATGCCGACGTGATCGTGCTTGCGGGCGTCCACTTCATGGCCGAAACCGCCAAGATCCTCTCGCCGGAAAAGACGATTCTGATCCCTGACCTTGCCGCTGGCTGCTCGTTGGCCGAGTCGATCACGGCCGATGAAATTCTGGCGCTCAAGCGTGCGTTCCCTGGCGTGCCGGTGGTGACCTACGTGAACACCAGCGCCGCCGTGAAAGCGGTGAGCGACGTGTGTTGCACCTCTGCCAACGTGGTTGCCGTCGTGGAGAGCCTTGGTGCGCCACGTGTGCTTCTGCTGCCCGATCGATTCCTGGCCCGCAACGTTGCGCTGCAGACCGCGGTCGAAATTCTCACGTGGGCACCGGGCTCATGCGAAGTGCACGAGCGGTTTACCTCGGCGGAAATGCGCGAGATCCGGGCCGACTACGGCCAGGACATCGCCATTCTCGCTCACCCCGAATGCCCAACTGAGGTGACGGCTTCAGCTGACTTTGTCGGTTCGACCAACGCTATGGCGAAGTACATCGCCACTAGCGGCAAGAAGCGCATTGCCCTTATCACCGAGTGCTCGATGGCCGACAACCTCGCCGTCGAATTTCCCGACGTCGAGTGGGTGCGGCCATGCAACCTGTGCCCCCACATGAAGCGCATCACACTCGCGAACATCCGCGACGCGTTGTTGCTGAACCAGTTCGAAGTGGACGTACCAGAGGCGGTACGAGTCGATGCGAAACGGACGCTCGATCGCATGCTGGAAATGAGCAAGTGATGAAGACCGAAACGACCGACGTCGTCATCATTGGTTCCGGCGTCGCCGGTCTGTCGGCCGCGCTCGCCGCGGCTCCGTCGCGGGTGACGGTGCTTACCAAGACGGCGTTCGGCGACGGCAATTCCACCTGGGCCCAAGGCGGTCTGGCCGCGGCTGTCGGCTCCGATGACTCACCCGCTCGTCACGCGGATGACACCGTGTCGGTTGGCGTCGGCCTCAACAACGACGAAGCCGTGCGCGTGCTCACGGTTGAGGGCGCCGATCGGGCTCGGCAACTGGTCGGACTGGGTGCCGCATTCGACCGTAACGCCGAAGGCGAACTTGAACTGGCGCGAGAAGCAGCGCACTCGGTGCGTCGCATCCTGCACGCAGCCGACGCCACCGGAGCCGAAATCGTGCGCACGCTGCGGGCGGCCGCACTGGCCAACAAGGCCATCACGGTCGAAGAACGAGCCCTGGTACTCGACCTGGTCGTCGTTGATGGACAGGTCATTGGTGCCCTCGCGATGCACGCCGATCGTGGTCTTGTGTTCCACCGCGCCGGCTCGGTGATTCTCGCGACCGGCGGCAGCGGACAACTGTATGCGGCGACCACCAATCCGCCGGAAGCGACCGCCGACGGCTTGGCGCTGGCGGCACGCGCCGGAGCGATCTTGCGAGATCTGGAGTTTGTGCAATTTCACCCAACCGCGCTGGCGGCACCCGGTGTTGACCCGCTTCCGCTCGTCACCGAGGCGTTGCGAGGAGAGGGATCAATCCTGGTGGATGAGAACGGGCATCGCTTCGCGTTCGATCATCACCCCGACGGTGAACTCGCCCCGCGTGATGTGGTGGCCCGGGCCATCGCCCGTCACCGCATTGCGGGTCATGAGACCTTTCTCGATACCCGTGGAGCGGTCGGCGATCGGTTTCCGTCACGGTTCCCTACCGTGTTCGCGTCGTGCCAAATGCACGGCATCGACCCCCGCACAGACGTGATTCCGGTGAGCCCGGCAGCTCACTATCACATGGGTGGCGTCGCTTCCGACGTCGACGGTCGGTCGAGCGTAACCGGCCTGTGGACCTGCGGTGAAGTGTCCGCCACGGGCGTGCATGGTGCCAACCGTCTGGCGTCAAACAGCTTGCTCGAAGGTCTCGTCTTCGGAGCGCGGGCCGGTGCTGACGCAGCCGCCGAAGGGCCTGCTGGGACGCACACGGTACATCTGCCCGAAGCCCAAACGGGAGAACGGCGCGACATCGTTCCTACCCTTCGACGCACCATGTGGCAACAGGTCGGGCTGTCGCGTGATGCTGCGGGTTTGTCGGCCGCTATCGAGACACTCGACGGGCTGAGCGCCGAGGGTCTGCACCCGGAAGCTGCCAACATGCTGCTCGTGTCCCGCATGATTTCCCGCGCTGCCTATTTGCGGCAGGAGAGTCGAGGCGCCCACTATCGCAGTGACTTCCCCGACACCGAACCAGCATGGGCCCGTCACATGGATGTGCATCTCGAAGCTGGCCACGTCGTTGCCGAGACCAAGGAGACCGTGGCATGAACCGACTGTTGTGGGAACCCATCGTGCGCAACGCATTGCTTGAAGACCTCGGCCGCGCCGGCGACGTCACGAGTGACGCCACCATCCCCGCCGATCGTCAGGCCACCGCTGCCGTCGTGGCCCGAGCCGACGGCGTGATTGCCGGACTCGACATGAGCTTGGCCGCGTTCACGATGTTTGACGCAACGGTCGTCTGCGAGGCGCATGTGGCTGATGGTGATCGGGTGAAGAAGGGTGATCGCCTCGCCACCGTCTCCGGTTCGGCCCGTTCGTTGCTAACGGCCGAGCGCACCTGTCTCAACCTGCTCGGTCATTTGTCGGGCATTGCCTCGACGACCCGTTCCGTCGTCGATCTCGTGGCCCCGCACGGGGCAACGGTGGTCGACACTCGGAAGACGACCCCCGGTCTACGAGCGCTGGAAAAGTACGCGGTGAAGTGCGGGGGCGGTGGCAATCATCGCTTCGGTCTTGATGACGCGGTGCTTATCAAAGACAACCACGTCGCGGTCGCTGGGGGCATCGCAGCCGCCGTCAACGCGGCCCGGGCTCATGCCGGGCACCTTGTGAAGATTGAGGTCGAAGTCGACGGCCTCGCGCAGCTCGATGAAGCACTCGCGCTCGGTGTCGATGTCATCATGCTCGACAACTTCTCGCTTGAACTCATGCGCGAAGGAGTGAAACGAGCGAAGGGGAAAACCATAATTGAAGCCTCGGGTGGCATCCGCCCCGACACCGCCGAAGCCATCGCCGCAACCGGCGTCGATCTCCTCAGTCTCGGTTGGCTCACCCATTCCAGCCCCAACCTCGACGTCGCCCTCGACATCGTCATCTGACCTGCGACGTCGAGCTGTGTGAGGCGCTCATTGAGGCCGCAGCGATGCGGGGTCGTAAGCTTGCCTTAACCGGGATTTGGGAGGCGCACGCATGGCTGGTTCGTACATCGTTGCGGGGGCTCGTACCCCGATCGGAAAGATGAGCGGCGCGCTGTCGTCGTTCAGCGCCATGGACCTGGGCGGTTTTGCCATCAAGGCCGCGTTGGAGCGTGCCGGGGTCCCTCCCGAGCAGGTCGACTACGTGTTCATGGGCCAGGTCATCCAGGCCGGGGCCGGACAGATGCCCGCTCGGCAGGCCAGCTTCCGAGGCGGCATTCCCTTGAGCGTGCCGTCGTCGCTCGTGAACAAGGTGTGCCTGTCGGGCTTGAACACCATCTACCTCGCCGACCTCATGATCCAGGCTGGCGAAGCCGACGTGGTCGTGGCGGGTGGCATGGAGTCGATGACCAACGCCCCCTACCTGCTGCCGAGCGGTCGGTCGGGCGCTCGTTACGGCAACACCGAACTGCAGGACTCCATTGTGCAGGACGCGCTGTGGTGTTCCTTCGATGCCTGTCTGATGGGTCTCGGCACCGAGCGTTACAGCGCGGGAACCATCTCGCGCGAGGCGCAGGACGCGTTTGCAGTCGACTCCAACGTGCGCACCGCGCATGCCATGAAGAACGGCCTGTTCGACGACGAGATCGTCCCGGTGGCGGTGCCGCAGCGCAAGGGCGACCCCATCATGGTTACCGAGGATGAAGGCGTGCGCGCCAACACCACCATGGAAAGTCTTGCGGGGTTGAAGCCAGCGTTCGACAAGAACGGCACCATCACCGCTGGCAACGCGTCGCAGATTTCCGACGGTGGTTCGGCGCTCATCATGATGTCGGAAAAGGCCGTCGAAGTCTTCGGCTGCGTGCCGCTCGGCCAGGTCGTTTCGTACGGTCAAGTGGCCGGTCCCGACAACGTCAGCCTGCTGCAGCAACCGAGCAAGGCTATCTACAACGCGCTCGCCAAGATCGGAAAGTCACCAAGCGATATCGACCTGTTCGAGCTGAACGAAGCCTTCGCCGCAGTGGGTATTGCGTCCATGGCCGACCTTGGGATCACCTCCGAGATCACCAACGTGAACGGTGGCGCCATCGCCCTCGGTCACCCCGTCGGCATGAGCGGCAACCGCCTAGCGCTCACGCTGCTGCTCGAGTTGCAACGCCGCGGCGGCGGCATGGGTGCAGCCGCCCTCTGCGGCGGCGGCGGCCAAGGCGACGCCCTCATCGTCAAAACCCTGTAGCCGACCGACGTGTGTGCAGGTCCTATGCGATTGGTTTGTAGAAGAAGCCGCGCCCGGCGCGATTTGCTCGGCCTGGCTCGATCAGACCATCGGCGGCGAGTGCGGTCAGGATAGTTCCGGCGTAGGGGATGGTGATATCGGCCAGATCGGCGGCTTCCGTGCTGGAGATTCGGCCGCGATGGTTTGCCCAGGCCAGTAGCATTGCGCCCCTGGCTTCTGGCAACACGAGGTACGGAAGCAGACCGACGTGCCCCTGAATGAACCGGCTTGGTCTCCATGCTGGCAGTGAACGCGCAGGCACGCCTTCGACGGGCCCCATGAGGGGTTCCGTTCCGAGGCGGACAGATGTAAGCCGGTTGAGGGAGGCTTCGCTTTCTCCTGGTGGTCGTTGGACGATCGGTCCTGCTGCTTCGACGTCGATCCAGCCGTTCACAATGAGATGACGGAGAAGAAGAAGCGCGTCGACGTCAGCACGAACGGAGGTGGGTTGGATGTCTGCGAGAAGGCTGAGAAACCCCGCATCGGGATCGCCACCGATCAGGCCGACTCGAACGTAAGGCCCAGCCACCTCTGTGATCTCGGGAGCAGCGTGACCCAATGCCAACATGTCGCGAACGATCCGGTCGATGCCGACGCCTTCGCGTTCAGCGAGTCTTAGTATTGCAAGCGCCTCTGCCAGGCTCCTATACCGAGCAACGGCCGGGTGGGTGATGATGTTCGATGGAGCGATGCCGCCGATGAACCCTCCCGGCGAGGTGACTGTCAAGGTGTCACCGATGTGTTCGACGATCGTTGGTTGCGGTGAGAGCCAATCGCGATGAACGACTCCGTTCACGATTGCTTCTCGTATCGCTCCTGGCGGAATGGCCCTGACCTGGCCATGCGCGAATCCACCCCGAAGATGTACTCCTCGGTTGGCAACATCGGCACTCCGCTCAACCTCGAAGACCTGTTCGAGTAGCGAGCGAGCGGAACGCATCCGGGCTGTGCTGTCAGCGCCCGGATGGTCCCTGCGGATGTAGTCGATTCCAACGGTTGGCGTTGCCACGAAGAGAAGCGAGCCGGCGTTCGTCAGGTGATCGTCTCCCAACGCAGCATTGAGTCGACGAAGAAGATCGGGGTCCGAAGCGGTCGCAAGATCGGCGCTATCGTCACCGGCTTCGATGAGGTATCGGCGAGCAATTTCGAGAGCAATCGGACTCGCATCGCCGACGACGTGCCCAGATGGTTGCGCGGACCAATCGACCCCGGTCTGTTGTATGCGACCGGAGCGCCAACTACTCGGATCGATCTCGACGCTGTGATCATCAACCCTCCACTTGATGCGCCCTTCGTAGCGGATGGGTTCGATGGCCTGGTGGGTGGAAAGGACGAGCAGCCGATGGCCATCGAGTTCGATGGAGCGGACGGTTGTTGTGAGTCGTTTTTCTGTGAGCTCCCATACGCGATGTCGTAACCACTCGCCGTCCAGCTCAGTACCGATACGATCCCCTCGATCGGAGATCCCAACGATGATGGCACCGCCTCCCGGGGTGTTGGCCATGCACGCCATCTCACCAGCGAGGTACTTCGCTGCGGCGTCGTTTCGGGTCTGACCGGGCAGGATGTTTCCGTTCGAACCGCGGCGCCCTGGCTCTTCTTTCACGTCGATGTGGGTCGATTCGATCTCACGGGGGGCGGTACCGATCGCAAGAGCCTGCAAAGCGTTACTGATCTGGCTTTCAAGCGGATCAGGTTCCAAGAAAGTATAAGTCATGCGCTCCTTTTCGACAGATAGTTATATTTTCTACTCTAAAGTATAACTCACTCGAGAGAAGCCGGTACCATCTTTGTATTTCGAGACGTGGTCCGCCGGAATATGCGGGTGGCATGGCAAGGTTGGGGGTAGGGCGTGTGTCTTGGAGGGCCTTAGCTTGATCAATCTTCTTTCGGTGGGTGGGTTGCTGACCGCGTTTGGGCTGTCAAGCGCAACCGGCCTCAATGCGTATCTGCCGCTGCTTGTTGCCGGCATTCTTGATCGCACCGGTGCGGTGAAGCTGGGCGAGGGGTTTCACGGCTTGTCGTCCTGGCCCATCCTGGGCGTGCTTGCAGCCCTGCTGATGATCGACCTGGTGGGTGACAAGGTGCCGGCGGTCGATCACATCTTCCACACGGTCGGCATGGTGATTCATCCGATTGCCGGCGCACTGGCCTTTGCCAGCACGACTGGCGCGGTGCAGCACGTCAATCCCACGCTTGCGCTCGTCATTGGTGCCGTCACCGGTGGATCCCTCCACGTCGCCCGTTCGTCGGTTCGCCCGGTGTCCACGTTGACGACCGCCGGTATCGCCACCCCGTTCGTTTCAGCGGCGGAGGATGTCAGCTCGGGCGTACTGACCGCACTGGCCTTTCTCCTGCCGATCCTGGCCGTGCTTGCGGTGGCCATGGTCGTGTTCGGGTTCTTTTGGCTGCGTCGACGGTTGGCGAAGTCGCTGGACAAGCCGGTCCGGCTCCGCCAACCCCGAAACGCTTAGTGCTTCGCTTTCCGCTCGGAGTGCTCAAACTTCTCCGGTTTGCCTGACGATACCCGACTTTGCCCGGTAGGTGCCCCGACGATACCCGATAGTGCCCGATAAATACCCGACTTCACCCGATCATGCCCGTCAACGTACGCTCGGCGAGTGGGCCGGTAGGAACGGGTGTTGGCCGAGACCAACAAACTTCCCCGCACCGGGTCCAGCAGCTATCGCAGGGGTGGCCGCAATAGCTCATCTAAGAAGACCGACCACCGTCTTTGTCCTACGCTTCACGTATGACAAAGACGGTGAAGGGTACGTGTCATCACGATTGCCCGGACTCATGCGGGTGGGTTGTGACGGTGGAAGATGGCGTGGCGGTGAAGCTGCGGGGAAACTCGGAGCACCCGTACTCAAAGGGCGAGCTGTGCCCGAAGGTGAACCGCATGCTCGACCGGGTCTACAGCCCCGATCGCATCCTGCGTCCGCTCGTGCGGGTCGGGCCGAAGGGGTCCGGCCAGTTCGAGCCAGCCTCGTGGGATGACGCTCTCGCGCTCGTTGCCTCGCGGCTGCATGCGGTGATCGAACAGTTCGGTGGCGAGGCGGTGCTGCCGTGGGGTTCAGCTGGCACACAGGGGTTGCTTCAGATGTCCTCGCTCGACCAACGCTTCTTCGCCAAGGTCGGGTCAACCCGCCAGACGGGTTCGATCTGTGGTGCGACCGCTGGTGCAGGAGTTGCGACCACGAACGGAACGTCGAAGGCGGCCGATGCGACAAATGTGCGCCACTCGAAGTTCGTCATCCTGTGGGGCACCAATACCAAGTTGACCAATCGTCACCTGTGGCCGTTCATCGAGGAAGCCCGGGCCAATGGCGCGCCGATCGTCGTGATCGATCCGATTCGCACGGCTACGGCCGAGGATGCCGATTGGTTCATCCAACCGCTGCCCGGCACCGACGTTGCGCTCATGTTGGCCATGATGCACATCCTCATTCGCGACGGCCTGGTGGATGATGATTATGTGGCGCAGCACACCACCGGCATCGAAGAGCTGACTGCTCACGTGGAGGACTGGACGCCAGAACGAGCTGCCGATGTGTGCGGTCTAACCGTTGACGAAATCGAACGACTCGGACATGCCTACGGCACTGCGGAGCCCGCCATGATTCGTACGCTCATTGGTGCCGAGCATCACGAGCATGGCGCCATGTTCTTCCGCACCCTTGCCTGTCTTCCCGCATTGACCGGGTCGTGGAAACACCGCGGCGGTGGCCTGGCTCGCAGCGTCGGCGCATGGTCGGACGTCAACGTTGATGACTCGGTGTTCGCTGCGCCGCACCTCGCCGATGGTAAGGAACGCCGTGGCCTCAACATGGTGCACCTCGGCCGCTGGCTTACCGACCCCACCGTCGGCGTGCATGCGCTGTTCGTGTGGAACGGCAATCCGCTGGTGACGGTGCCGAACGCGCAACTCATCCGTGAAGGTCTCGAACGCGACGATCTGCTCTGTGTCGTCAGTGAGCACTTCATGACCGACACCGCGATGTACGCCGACGTAATTCTCCCGGCCACAACGCAGATCGAACAGACTGATGTCGTGCCCGCGTGGGGACATCTGTATCTCGGTTACAACCATGCGGCCATTGCCCCGCTTGGCGAGTCGGTGCCGAATACGGAGCTATGGCGAAGACTGGCACGGGCGATGGGCTACACCGAACCCGAGCTGTTCGAATCGGATGAATCGTTGATGTCGTCAGCGCTCAAGAACGTCGACATGGAGCGAATGCTTGCTGACGCCTATGTTCGCCTCGACCTGCCGGAAGACTTTCGACCGTATGCGAACGGCGGCTTCGCAACCTCCACAGGAAAGGCCGAGTTGTGGAGCGCAACCAACGCACCCGCGTACGTTCCCGCTAACCAGGGCGTCAATGGTGACCCGGCATTGCTCGCCCGTTTCCCCCTGGTGTTGTTGACGCCGAAGCAACACCACCGCTTTCTCAACACGTCTTATTCGCACCTGCCCAAGCACGGTCCGTTGGAAGGTGCGCCCTTCCTTGAGCTGGATGTCGTCGATGCCGCAGCGCGTGGCATTGCCAACGGCGATCAGGTCGTGGTCCGCAACGATCGCGGCGCGCTCTGCTTGGAAGCCCGCGTGTCTGGTCGGCTGCGACCTGGAGTGGTTGTTGTTCCGTTCGGGTGGTGGGCCGATCAGCATGGTGAGCGAGCTACCGCGAACGCCCTCACTAGCGACACCGACACCGACTGGGGCGGCGGCGTCGCCTACTCCGACACGTTGGTCGAAGTCGCTCTGGCAACCTAAGGGCCGAAGTATTCGGCGTCGAGGTCGGCCGTGCTGAGCGAGCCCGGTGGGGTCTTTTCGTGGAGCATAGTCGTGGCGAGTTGCTGGAGGAATAGGTTGGCCGGTGTAGCGATGCCGTGCATCCGTCCGAGCAGGTTGATCTCGCCGTTGAAGTAGTCGGTCTCCAATGTGGTTGCGCCCTTTGCAAGTGACTGCCAGGTTGAGCCGCCGAGAAACGTGTCACCCTCTGGAATGTCGAACTGCATCATCGCCACGCGATCGCGCATCCGCTCCTTCACTTCGCCGGTTTGCCGATAGCGAATGCCCGAAGCGTCGAACACACGTCGACCTTCTTCGATAGCGACGGCCACGACCCGCGCGTTGCGGCCGTCTCGACCGCACGCGGCATCGGCGGCGTTGCCGAGGTTGAGTAGCAGCTTTGCGTACTTCTGGACCATCACGTCCGCGTCGGGCTGGCACGACAGTCGTGGTGATGCCTCGATCATTCCGGCCAAAGTTGACGTCGTCTCGTCTACGCCGGACGGATAGCGACCGACGTCGACCAGCGCGTTGTTCGGGCTGAACAGCGCCGTCACTTCGCCGGGCCGCTCGAACTGGGACGGCATCTGTATGACCATGCCATAGACCCGTTCGAAACGGCGCAGTGCCATGCGCTCGTGCTCAACGCCGTTCGTTCCGCACACGACGGCGACGTTCGGATTCCACGCCAGAAGCGCGTCGTGGATCGCACCCGTGTCCTGTGTCTTGGCGGTGATGATGACCACGTCGTCTTCAGCCGGCTGGAGTTCGTCGACGGAGGTGACTGCCGGTACGTCGATAATGTCGGTATGCGACGCCATACGCAGGCGAAGTCCATAGGTACTGATTGCTTCGACGTGAGCGGGTCTCGCTACCAACACGACAGCGGCCCCGCCCTGGTGCAACCTTCCGCCCAGAATGCTGCCGACTGCGCCTGCACCGAAAATGATCACTCGCACGACGTGCATCGTACGATTTTTCGTCGAAACAGGTCAGGGACCTAGGCCATTTGGATCATCATTGTGGCAAAGGCTTGTCACGGAACTGACATATTTGTAA
>JAYTKG010000599.1:0-5454 GCA_043730435.1 Acidimicrobiia bacterium
CATGGGCATCGTCGGCTTCAGTGAAGTGGCACGCATCGTGAAAGCCGAGCAACTGCCCATGTAGTCCCGCGGGAACTGCGACGTGATGAGCGAGTGCAACGCCAGCGCGACTTTCTTGGCGGGCAGAAAGTTGTCACGCATCGGCATCGACAACGACAGGTCGAGCATGAGCACCGTGGACGACCGCGTGAGGTTTTCGGTGCGCTCGATCTCGAAGTCTTCGGGCAGAAGCCGTACGGGCGTGCCACCTCCCTGACGACGCAGACCATTACGAATGGTGCGTTGCAGGTCGAGGTTGAACGGGTCACCAAATTCGTACGGCTTGGTCTCGTACTCGCGCTCGTGGCCGACACCGTGACGGTTCTGCTGATGTTGACCGAGCTTGTCTTTGGCCAACTTCGAAAACAGCTCATCGAGCGCGTTGGCACCGAGCGCACGAATGGCGCGCGGCGTGAGTTCGAGTCGGCCTTCCTTTTGGTTGATGAGGCCGGCATCCTCGAGCATTTTGGCCATCTCGGCCAGCTTCTCCATCGACCGCGCCGCGTCGTCACCGAGCAGGTCACGCACGCGATCGATATCGGCTTCGGCGAGCGCGCCAGGGTTGGTGACACCCTGCATCAACTGTTCGAGCTGATCCATGTCGCCAAGGTCATTCATCATCTGCATCGAGTCGCTGAACCCCAGCGGGTCCTGGCCGCGGAAGTCATAGCCCTGACCCCAGCCCATCTGCGGGTAGAGCGATTGCAGGTTCTGGCCCAGTTGATCCATCTGGAACTGGAGATCCATGTCCTCCATCAACTGATCGGATAGCTCCTTCATCTGCGCCCGTTGCTCGGGCGTCATCGAGTTCATCATGCGCTGCATAGCGGCCATGCGCTGCGCCATGTTCTCCAGCAGTTCATCGAGCGTCTGCGGATTCTCGGGAAAGAACTCACCGTGCTTTTCCATGAACGCTTCAAAACCCGGATCTTCGCCCCGTTCGCGCTTTTCGAGCATCTGGTTGAGGTCGGCCATCATGTCCTTCATGGCCTTGAGGTCCTCGGGCGATTGGCTCTTCATGGCGCCGGTCATCTTGTCGACCATGTTCTGCATGAGTTGCTCGCGAAGCTTCTGCAGCAACTCTTCGAATTTCTCGCGGGCTTCCGATGACGTGAAGTCGTACTCCTGGAGATCCTTTACCTGACCGGCCAGATCGGGTGGCAGCATGTCGAGTTTGAATTGACGTTCCTCCACCGCTTGCTGGGTGACGTCCTGGCGTCGTTCATCCCCGGATTCACGGGCTTCTTTCGCCAGTTCGTCGAGCGCGGCTCGTTCCTGATTGACGACTTCCCGAAGCTCTTTCGCAATGTGGTCGTACACACCACCCAGGTTGTGATTGTCGAGCGTCTCTTGTCGCTTTTGGCGGAGCTTCTCCATCATCTCGCGCAAGCCCTGGATGCGTTCGCCGTTGCGGTCTTCCATGCCCTCCTGCATCAGGCGGCGTAGGGCAGCGTGCATATCGCCGTGATAGAGCAGATCGTCGGTGACCTGCTGCATCAGGTGATCCGCGTCGAGGTCGAAACCCTTTTGTAAACCATCCCACCGGCTGTACGAGAACCGAGATGCCATGAGGCGACGCTAACGCGGTTTCGACCGGATTTTCGTACCGAAATCCGGGCAATTCGGCCATCTGGAACATTTCCGAGCATCTTGTGACCAAAATCTCATATCCTCGCAGGATGCGAGTTCCGCGTACGTTCGTCTTCCTGGACCTCGGCGGGTTCACCAACTACACCGCCGAGAATGGTGATGACGCGTCTGGTCGGCTGCTTTCGGCCTTCCGAGCCATCGTTCGCGACGTTGCCAGCGAGCGCGGCGTACGTATCGCCAAATGGCTCGGTGACGGTTGCATGTTCGTGTCGGTTGACCAAACCGACGCTATCGCCGCCGTGCTCGACCTAGAGAGCCGCAGCCGGGAAGCCTGTACGCCGCTCTCCCTGCGCGCCGGCATTGCGTCGGGCTACGCGCTGCTCTTCGAAGGCGACGACTACATCGGCTCAGCCGTCAATATGGCTGCGCGTCTGTGCGACGCCGCCGAGGGCTGGGAAGTTCTGATGCCCACCAGCCAGATCGAGCGCCTACCCAAGGGCGCTATCTCGAAACACCACAGCAAGATCAACCTGCGCGGCTTCCCCGATCCGATCGACGTCGTGGCCCTCACCGGTGTGGCCGAAGCCACCACCCGAAACGACACCGGCGAACTCTGGACCCGCTCCCCTTTCGTCGCGTAAGACCTGCTTCGCTTCTCGCTACCCGGCCGCTACTTCGCTGGTCGCTACCGCTCCTTGCGCTCATTCTCGCTTCGCTCGGCAATCGTGCGAGCACCAAGCAACGGTCGGAACCGTGCAGCGGCTTCGCTCCCCTTTCGTCGCGTCGGGCTGTGGTCTGACACCCTGGGTGGGTGACTGTTTTGTGGGGGGCTACTTCTTCGTCGGCGATGGCGGAAGGGCTTGCTCCGGCAGCGGACGCGTTCTCGTGGCAGTCGTCGGGACGGTTGCCGAACTCGTCCGACGGGAACGGCACGCGAACACAGTTTCGTGACGACATGCAGCTCTTCGCGGAGAACGGATTACACGCCGTTGGTATCGGCATCGAATGGGCCCGTATCGAACCGCAGCCGGGCAAGATCGACGGCGACGCGGTGGAGCACTACACGCTCGTCTTGCAAGCGGCTCACGAGGCGGGGCTCTCAACCTGGGTCACCCTGCAGAACCGCACCGTTCCGGGTTGGTTCATCGACGAAGGCGGCTTCCTTGACGACAAGTCTCGCGGCTACTTCTGGCCCCGTTACGTCGACATCGTCGCCGACGCGCTTGGCTCGCTCGTCGGTGCGTGGGTGCCGCTGCATGACCCGAGCATGTATGCCTCGCTCGCCTACAGCCGAGGGCTGCATCCGCCCGCCAAGTCGGACCCCGAGATGCGGGCCAAAGCGTTGCGCGGCACCTGGCTGGCGTGGCGAGACGCATGGCGGCTGCTGCGCGGCAACGGTGCTCCCGTCGTACATTCGCTTTCGCTCGCACCAGTGTTCACGATGGACGACACGGTCGAAGGCGCAAAGCGGTCACGCCGGGTAGACGAACACACATGGGATGTGGCCGTACGCGCCATCCGAGATGGAGAGCTCGCAGTGCCCGGCCTGTTCGTTGAAGAAGTGCCCGACCTGCAAGACAGTGGCGACATCGTGGGTATTACGTACACCGGAGCCCTCGCCTCGTCAGAGGACAAGCTCCGCTCTTACCCGCCCGATGGTCGACAGGGTGACGACGGCATCATGGTGTGGTCCGAAGGTCTTGCGCTCACGCTGCACCGACTAGCCGAAATGCTGCCGCAGCGACCACTGGCCGTCACGTCGTATGGCGCACCAACCACCGACTCGGCGTGGCAAGGTGACGAGGCACGCCTGGCGCGCGCTGTCATCGAAGACGCCGTGCACGATGGCATCGGCGTAGAAGCTGCATTGTGGTCGACCGCCATCGACGGCTGGTCCTTCCAGCACGGCTTCAACCTGGCAACCGGACTCTTCGACCGAGACCGCAACCCTCGGCCAGCGCTGCGATCATGGACAGGGCAGGGATAGATGCCGCTCGGTCGCTTCTTGGATGAGGAGCACTCGCCGGAGGTTCGGGATCACGTCACGCGCCTGACCGTCGCCCGGTTCGTCGGCAACACCGGTCTGCGATTTGCTCAGCCCTATCTCGGGGTAATCGGTCGCAGCCTCGGCGTAAGCCTCAGCACCATGGGCATCGCCACCAGCTTCGGTGAATTCACTGGTTTGCTCGGGCCGTTTGTCGGTCACCAACTCAACAAACGAAGCCGTCGGGCTTCCATGACACTTGCGCTCTGTGTGCTGGCCCTCGGCACCGCGCTCGCCGGCGCCGCTCCATCGGTGGCCGCTATCAGCGTTGGCTTCGTGGTGCTGTCACTCGGCAAGATCATGTTCGACAACGGCATGAATTCCTGGTTGGTTGAACGCACCGAATACGCCACCCGGGGTCGCGTCGTTGGGCTCACCGAGATTGCGTGGGCGGGTGCGATTCTGATCGGCATTCCACTGCTGGCGGTGTTGGTGTTTGCCACCTCGTGGCGCTACGCCTATGGCGCCATCGCCCTGTGCCTGATCTTCATGGCCTGGCACCTGTGGCGTCATCTGCCAAAGGACCGACCGACAGCGCACCTCGATGGCGCCCGAACAGCCCTGGTGTGGTCGGTTCCCGCAGCGGCGGGCTTCGTGTCGTTCGGACTCGTGATGGCCATTGGCGGTTGTCTGTTCGTGTCGTTCGGGTCGTGGCTGAGAGACGTGCACGGATTCTCGTCACTCGGCATCGGAGCGGTGTCCATCCTGCTCGGTGCCGTCGAACTCATCGCCAGCACCTCCACCGTTCGATTCACCGATCGCTGGGGCAAGCGACGCTCCATCAGGGTCGGCGTGATCGTTGCGTTGCCTGCAGCCGTAGGTCTCGCCATGGTTGGTCGCCAAGCCGCTCTGGGTTTAGTTCTGTTGAGCATTCTCTTTCTTGGCTTTGAGTTCGCCGTTGTGTCGTTTGCATCCCTGCTGCCCAGCCTGCAGCCTCACTCGCCCAGCACTGCATTCGGCCTCGCCGTGGGCGTCGGCACGGTCAGCCGCGGGATTGTTGCCATTGCAAGTACCCGGCTCTATACGACCCACGGCATCGGTGGTTCATCACTCCTCGCCGCAGGCATGGCCACCGCAGCGTTGCTCACGCTGAACTTCGTACGGGAGCCCGGCCACATCTCGGGACAGCGCTCTTAGCTGCGGGCGCGGTACTGGGCCCGACCGCCAGAGGCGTCCTTGTTGAGTCGCTTCGACAGGTGGAGGCCTTCCACCAAGAACTCGACCGCACTGGCAATGGCGGCCGGTGATTCGTCCCCGTCGGTGAGGCCAAGGATGGTGGCTCGAATGGCGGGCACCTTTTCCACCAACGAGGCTTCCTCGACCGACGTTACGTCTTCGCCAGTCTGAAAGATCAGGCCGTCTTCGAACGCAAGGATGACGTCTTTGTATTCAGGCGCCGTGACCCGAGACTTGAACACGGTGAGCACGGCGGCCTTCACCATGTTTTCGATGATGAGACCGTCACGGCCCTCCTCGAGGCTCTCGATTTCGATCTTGCCTGAGGTTGAAGCGGCCAGCGCATCCATGTCTGATACGCGGGGCACGACGACGGTTTCGCCGCTGCGCAGGGCCCGCCGTAGCGCGCTGGCACCAAGCACTTCGAGGTTGGACACGCTGAGGCGTACCGACACGCCCGAGCGTTGGTTGACTTGGCTTGATTGGCGGGCCACGTGGGAGAACGTCGCCACGATCTCCTGCATGAATGCAGGCGTCGACACGTGCACATCACCGATGGACATGGGGCGCGACTCCTGGCGCATGATGTCGATTTCGGTCGAGAC
>JAYTKG010000600.1:0-4913 GCA_043730435.1 Acidimicrobiia bacterium
GATGTGCCAATCGTTGTAAGCACGCACGCAAGCGAGCGCCAGATCTTTGTCCTGCGCCTTGAGGAAGAGCTGGCCGCAGAAGTGGACGAACGTCGCGAAGTTGATGGACCCGACCACGCCGTTGGCGTTCATGTCGTTGATGCGGGAATGGATGTCGTAGCAACCCGGGCGCATCTGATCGAAGCGGAGCGGGTTCAAGCCGTACTCCTCGGGCGGGCAGCCGGCAAGCGCGTTGAGGCCCATGTTTCGGGCCCGGTTGCCTTCGAACGACCAGTACTGGCTGTCGTTCGGGTCTTCCATGATCCGCGGTGCCTGGTCCCGATACTTCTCTGGAATGTGAGCCACGAACATGTCGGGTGGCTCGATCACGTGATCGTCCACACTCACCAAAATCATGTCATTGACGTCCATCAAAAACCCCCAAGCTCGTCCCAACAATCCCTACATCTGACACTAGCGTCAATTCGCCCGTTCGCGCTGTCACCTCTCAGCTACGCCAGGTCAGCAGCTCTTCCGGCCAGAGTTCGCGCCGAGTAACTTAGTCAAGAACACAGTGCTGATTTCGATAGTCCAAACAAGGGGTCCAACAGAATGCGAATCCGTAACCAGGAGCCGACGGTAGGCCGCGCCGCTGCGGTTGTGTCGCTTTGCGTACTGATGATCGCGGCATGTGGCGGCAGCGCCACCAGCTCTGGCTCGACGGCGAAGTCAACGGCGGCAGCGGCCACAGCCACGAACTCGGCCACGGCGACGTCGACGGCGCTCACGACAACGGCGAAGAACACTGTCGCAGGTCCCTCGGCAACGCCGAGCAAGCGCGCTGCGATCGATTCCTGCTCTCTGCTGTCGGACGACGAAGCCGCCGGGTTCCTCGGTGGACCGGTCGTCAGCTCCGGACCGACATCTGGCGTCGGCGAAAGCGTCTGCCAGTGGGCGAACGAACAGGGTTGGTCAATTGACGTGGCTGTCGGCTCCCGCGGTACCGCACCACGCAACACCTTCGTGCCCGAGAACCTCTTCGGTGTGGAGCCGACTCCTATTCCTGAGCTGGATGGGTCCGGGTGGTACATCGGAGCCGGAACGGTCGACTTCGCTGCAGGCGAACGGCACAACTCCGTTCTGGTGGTGTCGTTCGCGCCGAGCCAGACGAAAGCACAGACAGCGGCCGCCGTCGCAGTCCTCATTCGCGGCCGGATCGAAGCCGCCTCCTGAGCGCCATAGCCACGCCGCTGGTATCGATCGGTCAGTACTTGAACGGCGGAGATGTTGCACAGGCGGCGTTCATCAACGTGACCGACACCGAGAACGCCGGCTACCTGACGGTGTTCCCGTCCGACCTGAGCGGGCTTCGCCCGGTCCCGAACACGTCGAACAACAATTGGTGGGCGAGCGGTCAGACAATGGCGAACTCCACTCTCACCGCGGTCGGCGGTGAGAGCTACATCGTGATCCGGTGTAGTGGCAGCGGGGGCACGCACATCATCGTCGACCTGCAGGGCTACATACCTTTCGTGGCTTGAGGTTCGTTGCCCCTATCGTGTATGACTACTCGTCAGACGACCGTCAGGTTAAACCCCTACCAGGATGAACCGAACGTCTCCCACAGCCTGTGGGTCTGGCCGGTCATCGAAAAATATGGGTTCGTGTTCATCTGGCATGACCCGGCGGGCGGCCCGCCCCGGTGGGAACTGCCCGACCGGTTCACCATGATCGAACATCTACCAGCGTCACCCGACGACTACTACCGGCCCTACCCAGAGATGTCGGTGCGTTACGACGGCGAACCGGTCCACCCGCAGATCACGCTGGAGAATGGGCCCGACACCGTGCATTTCGAGCACGTCCACGGTGCCACGGTCACCCCGCGCTTGCTCGATTGGCGTCTTGATGGACCTATCTATCGCACCATCGGCGGCTTCCCAGTGCCCATGGCTGACGGCACCGAACGTGTCGCCCTGAAGATCCACGGGATCAACTGCGGCGTCGGCGGGTCGTACGCCATCTTCGAAGGCTCATATCACTATCGGCTGATCTTCTTACGACGCCGGTCGATGCGCCACCAGCGGCGCACATTGAGAAGGCCATAGGGACTTCCTCATCACACTGAAGGACGACCTCAACATCTGGCGCTACCAGGTGTACGTCGAGACCCCGGCCTTCGCTAAACAAGACGCCAAGCCCTACGGCGCCCTGCGTAAATGGACGAAGCAATTCTACGAACTTGACCCGGTGTCCTAGGTGGCCCTGCGTGCTGCTATGCGTGGAGGGCGACTTTGAGCCGAGAGGCGACGTCGGACACCATTTCGGCGCCACCGGCGACGGGGCCCATCATGTTGATGACACCGTGGATGAGGCCGTCGTAGCGTTTGATCTCCACGGAGCCACCGTTCGCACGAAGCGCCTCGCCGTAGGCTTCACCCTGGTCGCGAAGTGGGTCGTATTCGCAAGTCGTGATGAAGCACGGCGGCAAGTTGGTCAGGTCGTCATGAAGCAGCGGTGACGCATGGGGGTCAGTCTTTTGGTCCTCGTCGAGGTAGTGGGCGCCGAACCAGTCCATGCCGGTTCGCTCGAGGAAGTAGCCCTCGCTATTTTCGATCATCGACCCGCCGTAGTCGGTGAAATTGGTGGCCGGGTAAATGAGCGCGGCGAATGAGATCGCCGGGGTGCCTTTGGCCCGGGCCATTTGTGTGACAACCGCGGACAGGTTTCCGCCGGCCGAGTCACCACAGACGGCCAGGCGCGTACCGTCGGCGTTCAGCGATGCAGCGTTCGCGACGACCCATGCCGTCGCTGCGTAGCAGTCGTTCGAAGCCGTGGGGAACCGGTACTCGGGCGCCAGGCGATAGTCGACCGACACGACGACGGCCGATGCCTCCCGAGCGATTTTGCGGCACACATTGTCGTGGGAATCGAGATCGCAGACCACCCAGCCGCCGCCGTGGAAGAACACGACCACCGGGAACGGGCCGTCGCCCGCGGGGGTGTACACCCGGGCACCAATCGAGGCATCGCCGACCGGGATACTGATGTTTTCAACGTTGGCGATCTCGATGAGGTCGCCACCAAACATTGCGAGCATCTGCGTACCGGCGCGAGCTTCTTCGACGGTCTGCTGATAGATCGGCGGCGCACCGACAGCCGCCATCCCATCGAGCATCATTTGAACATCAGGACGTAGCGGCATGAGCGTTCCCCTTTATCGAGCACCAAGTTCGGGCGATTCTATGCTTTCTGGGCACTGCACATTTCAACAGGATGCCACGGCGGGTTTCAGTCCTTGGAAATGAGGCCGAAAAGGGCATCTGCAACGGCGCCGTAGGCGCGTGTGGCGAGCTGGCGGCGCCAATAGGTGGTGGCGCCCCACTCGTGTCGCCACGACCAGAGACGGCGGGTGAGGTACTGAAGGGGATAGTCGCGGGTGACGCCCACGGCACCGTGGGCTTGGTGGGCCGCCCGAGTGCCGACAGTGATGGCGTCGTCGACCACGACTCGGGCCGCGGCGACGGCGACGTGAAAGTCGCCTCGGTCCAACGCCCGAACGGCGACGTCGGCGGCCATTTGGGCCCGCACGGCCGCTTGAGCAACGGTGACGAGGTGCAATGGCGCGGCTTGAAACGTGGCCACGGGTTTGCCGGACTGGCGGCGGTCGTTGGTGTAGTCGATGGTCATCTGACTTATTGCCGCCAGTGCCCTGGCCGCCATGATGACGCGGGACAAAGCACCGCGGGCCTCGAGTTAGCGTTCCCAATCGCGGAACGAGACCTTGAGGTTGACGTCGAACACCTTGTCGTAAAGCGCCTCGGTGTGGTCCGACAACTTGCCGTACAGCGGTGACATGCCAGCGTTGTTGACCAGCACGTCGAGACGACCGAAACGTTCGTAGACGGCATCGACCATGGCATCGATCTGGCTGGTTCGTCACAGCCAGGCTATTAGGCTGAAGCGGATTCGAGGCGACAGAGGCTCGACCAGAGGATCTTGCCGATGTTCAACTGAAGACGTTCGGCATCCATGCCAGCGTCGTAGAGGGCTCCGTAGTTCCATGAGCGCTCCATCATGCTCATGGCGATCAGGCCGAGAGCGGTGGGATCGGCAACGTTGGCATCACGAGCGGCGGCCAGCGCTTTGCCCAGTCGGGCACACGTTTTGAGGTGGCGCTTCATGCCAGCGGTGCGAATCTCTTCGTCGTCGTGGGCTGCTTGCGTCCAGGCAAAAGCGAAGCTGCCATGTACCTCGAGAAACTTGAAGTACTCGGCCACCCATTGGATGGTGCCTTCCTCGCTGACAATCATCTCGGGCACACGGTCGATCAGCGCTTCGGATTCTGTTGAGGATTGCGCACCGGCGGCCAGCATGATGTCGCGCTTGGACGGGAAGTAGGTATACACCGAAGCACGCGAGACTTCGGCGAGGCGGGCGATCTCATCGATGGTCGTGCCGCTGTACCCGGCGGTCAAAAAGGCCTGGCGAGCGGCATCGAGAATACGAGCGATCGTGCGATGGGCGCGAGGCCCGAGTGCGGCGGCGGGCTGGCGCATAGCGGCTGGGACGAGGAATGCCTCGTTTTTGCCTGCTCGTTTCGTACGGGTCATGCCCACCTTCTGCTCATCTCACCGGTGAAACTACCCGACATAGGTCCAGGTCTCGGCCTTTGCTGCTCGAACTGGCCATCTGACGAGACTGTTGTTTGGCACGAAGTTCGTGGCGACGGGCGAACATTTGAGCGGCCTTCTCGGCGAGTTCGGCCGGCACATTCGGATAAACGGGTAGGCCCTTGCTTTGGACGGAAGGGCCACGGTTCCACTGCCGAAGGCGGTTTCGGTGCCACGCTGGTTGACCATATGCATCCTCGATATCGACGACGTGGCGACCATCGTCGTAGATGCCTTGCGCGTTCTTCACGTAGAACGGCG